>JAPUIP010000206.1 GCA_027296925.1 Candidatus Poribacteria bacterium
GGTTGAAGCCCGTGTTGACCCGCAGGTCCGAGACGTCTTGAGAAGTCGGGGGCATATCGTCGATGACAATCAAGAATGGGCCGGGGTCAGTTGTGTCTGCGCGATCACCGTCGATGCGGAGACCGGCACTCGTACAGGCGGCGCTGATCCGCGTTCGACATCGTATGCGATTGGGTGGTAAGTAGAGTAGAACCCGCTGCGAGCGGGTTTAGAGTTGTCACCTCGTATGATATGTATCTCAACGGGAGATTACTTTGATGTTTACAAACATAGGGTCAAGTGTCGCACTGATCGCCCAGACAGTAACCGACCCAAAGCCTTCCGTCATCGACATCGGTTCGAGGCTAGAACTGTTCGTCGATGACTATCTGATTGACAGGCTCAACGGTGCCCGCCTTGTGCTCCGGACGCCTCAACCCGCCGAGGTGGTCTTGAAGTTTGATCGACCCTGGGAGGGCGGCAATTCCGCCTATTTCACCGTCATCAAGGCTGGCTTAATCTACCGGATGTACTACCGAGGGAGTCGTGTCGAGCCGGGGACTGCCCAGTTCACCTGCTACGCGGAAAGTCTTGACGGGATAGGTTGGAAGCGGCCGAATCTGGGCCTCTTTGAAGTCGAGGGCACGTGGGATAACAACGTGATTCTGACCCCCGAAGTCGCACCCGTGACGCACAACTTTTGCCCCTTCATCGACAAGAATCCGGACGCCCCGCCGTCCGAGCGATTCAAAGCCGTGGGTGGCGGTGGGAGTGGTCTTTATCCCTTCGTCTCCGCCGATGGGATAAGATGGCGAAAACTGATCGACGACCCCATTATCACAAAGGGAGCGTTTGATTCCCAGAACGTTCCATTCTGGTCGGAGAGTGAAGGCTGTTATGTCTGCTATTTTCGCATCTTTGCTGAAGGCGTCCGGTCAATCGCAAAAACCACGTCCGCCGATTTCTTGAATTGGTCTGTGCCCGTTCCGATGCGCTTTGGCGATACGCCTCGCGAGCATCTGTATACTAACACGACGCACCCGTATTTTCGTGCGCCGCATATCTACATCGCGATCCCAAGACGGTTTATGCCGGGGCGACAGGTGTTGACGGATGCGCAGGTACAGGAGATGGATCTGGCGAATCCCCAAAACTACAGCGGGCTGAAAGACGACTGTTCCGATGGAGTATTCATGACCAGCCGCGGGGGATATGAATACGACCGCACATTTCTGGAAAGTTTTATCCGACCGGGGCTGGATCTGCGGAATTGGACATCGCGTTCCAATGACCCCGGCCTTGGCGTCGTGCCCACCGGACCGACCGAAATGTCCCTCTACGTGAAGCGACACAAGGGGCAGGCGACCGCCCATCTGCAACGCCTGACGTTACGAACCGATGGATTCGTCTCGGTTAATGCGCCGTATCGGGGCGGGGAAATGGTAACCAAGCCGCTCGTATTTGCGGGGAAGGAACTGATAATCAACTACGCTACCTCTGCTGCCGGTAGCGTGCGGGTGGAGATACTCGACGTTGCTGGAAAACCGATCGATGGCTACGGCAAACACGAGGGAATCGAGATTCTCGGTGACCAGATCGAGCGGGTTGTCTCATGGCAGCGCGGAAGTGACGTGAGCCGACTGGCGGGAACGGCGATTCGCCTGCGGTTTGTGATGAAAGACGCAGATCTGTACTCGCTGTGTTTCCAATGACGTTTTAAGGAGGTTTGAATGACATATCGTGTGGGTATCATCGGCTGTGGCCGCATGGCAAACACCATCGAGGACGAACAGATAGCGAGAAGGAAACAAGGCACATATCGTGGGGGTATCGTACTGCCGTACTGCCACGCGGGAGGTTATGCGGTCGTCGAAGAAACCGAAATCGTCGTGGCGTGCGACATTGTCAAGGAGAAACTTCAGACGTTCTGTGAACGCTGGAATGTTCCGAGAGGTTACACCGATTTCCGTGAGTTAATTGAGGTGGAACAACCCGATATCCTCAGCATCACTACCCGGCCAGAGCAGCACGCCGAGGCGATGATCTACGGCGCCGAGCACGGGGTAAAGGGGATGTATGCTGAGAAACCACTCTGCTGTTCGCTGGCCGAGGCGGATGCCATCAGAGATGCCTTTGAGCGCAACAAGGTCTTCTTAGCATTCGGCCCCGCCCGGCGCAACCGTGCATACTTTCAGAAGGCACGCGAAATTGCCGAAAGCGGCGAGTTGGGCGCGGTCAAGTCAGCTCTTGGCTTCGGGGGCAACAGCATCGGCGGGCACTTCCTCGACACGCTGCTCTACTTCTTAGGCGACCCGGAACCAGTGGTCTCGATTCGCGGGACGTTGGGCGAACTCTATCCCGATGAGAGGGATACTTCCAATATGCGGTTCGTCAAAGATACTCCCATCCTTTCGGCGTTGGTTGAATTTGACAATAGTACGACGCTTCACGCAGCGGCAACGGGAGCGAGAGGAGAGTTTGAACTGGTCTGCGAGGGCGGTATTATTCGTATCCAGAACGATGGCGAGTCCATCTCTGTGCGTAAAAGAGATACCGATACCCGCGCCTACGACCCAGTCGAAGTCGAGCCAGTAACGCCGTTCAGCGGTACCGAGCGCAAAATCCGTGAACTGGTCGAATCGATAAAGACCGGTGTACCGGGAGCCAGCAATCTGCGTGCCACGATGCTTTCGACGGAAATCGGCTTCGGCATCTATGAGTCGCACCTGCAAGGGGGTGTTGCCGTCCGACCGCCGGTTCCCAATCGAGAGCGGTGGATATCGAGTTGGTGAGAGGTGATTCATTCTCTCCCACATGGATGTCACCCTTAGAAGAACTCTCTGGTGAGTCTGCTTGAAACGATGAAAAGAGAACCATTACCTCGAATCACTTTGCGTGCAGTGGTTATAGGCGCAACCCTGATTGTTGCCAACAGCTACTTTCTCGCATACGTGGAGATGATATGGCATACCGTGCATCTGACCATCACTGCGCTTTCGGTCAATGTCATGTTCGCCGTCCTGATGATAACTTGGCTGAACATGGGAGTTCGCCGCACTTTTCCTTCTGTCGCCCTCAGCCAACAAGATCTGCTCGTTGTCTACGCGATGCTCGCAGTTGGGAGCGCATTTTCGGGACACGATTGCCTACCGCGCTTGATGGGCCTAATCCCCTATGCCTTCCGTTTTGCCACGCCCGAAAACGATTGGGAAGCGCTACTGTTCCGTTACCTGCCACAATGGCTTGTTGTTTCCAATCCCAAAGCGGTCGCCGATTTCTACGAAGGCGAGGTCAATTTCTTCACAGCAGACTACCTGCGACATTGGATCGCGCCAATTTTATCGTGGTCGGTTCTCATATTCCTGCTGATGCTGATTTTTCTCTGTCTGACTTCAATTTTCAGGCGACAATGGGTGGCACACGAAAAACTGGCTTATCCGATTATCCAAATCCCTTTTGAAATCACGGCAAACCAGGGCGCGATTTTTAGCAATCGACTGCTGTGGATGGGTTTTGGGATTGCGGCGGGAATCAATCTGCTCAACGGGCTTCAGTTTTTCTTCCCGACCTTGCCCAAAATTCCGGTCAGACAATATAATCTCAACGTTTACTTTACCCAAAGGCCGTGGAATGCGATGGGGAGCATGCCGCTACGTCTTCACCCCTACCTGATTGGTATCGCCTTCATACTTCCTTTAGATCTCTCGTTCTCCTGTGCGTTTTTCTACTTCGTGCAAAAGGTGCAACTTTTATTCGGCAGTGCAACTGGAATCGGGACCGTACCCGGTTATCCATTTTTCGGAGAGCAAGGCGCGGGGGCGCTTTTTGCCTTACTTGCCGTCGTGTGCTTCAGCGGTCGAAAACATCTGGCGACGGTCATCGCCCGCGTCATTCGCCCAAATCGTGCGGACGAGGCCGATGAGCCGATGTCTTACCGCAGCGCCGTTATCACATTATGTATCTGTATGTTGCTGCTGATGGTCTTCTGCATCAGAGGCGGGATGTCAATCTGGGCGTATGCGATTTTCATCGGCATATACCTGTCGATCGTCGTCGGGATGACACGGATACGTGCCGAATTGGGACCGCCGATGCACGCGATTGGCTATGCCACCCCGCAGCACCTGATGATCTCTATGCTCGGCACGCGGCGGCTGAGATCGGGAAACTTGACGATGCTCTCCTTGATGAACTGGTTCAGTGGTGCCAGCTACGCCTCGTTTCGCACCCACCCGATGCCGGCTCAGATGGAAGCCTTCAAACTGGGGGAACGAACGGGCATCCGAAACCGCACGATGCTGATTGTGCTGGTCATCGCCAGCATCGTGGGAATCGAATCGTCCCTGATTCTCTATCCATACACGATTTACAAGGAAGGAGTGGAACCGGGGTCAGCCGAACTCCACGCGGGCGGGGCGGATACCTACAATTTTCTGTCCTCTTGGCTGGTGAATCCGAAACCGACGGATTGGACCGCCATGACCGTCCTCGGGTTCGCCTTTGCCGTTAACCTCGGGATTATGTTTCTCCGCTCCCGTTTCATGTGGTGTCCGCTTCACCCGGCGGGCTACGTTATCGGCCTCGCCCACGGGACCACCGACACCATCTGGTTTCCTCTCGTGATAGCGATGACCGCCAAATGGCTGATACTCAAGCACGGCGGAATCAACGCCTATCGTCGCACGATTCCTTTCTTTGTCGGTTTGGTGCTCGGCGAAGCGTTGGTGGGCTGTTTCTGGCCTATCCTTTCCCTCGTCCTGCGTTCGGATGTGTATAGCTGGTGGTAAAATCGGGGCATCACCAAGCCCCAAAGAGGTGCAAGATGAAAGACGAAGATAAAACGAAGGCGCAACTCATCAATGAATTGGCAGAAATGCGCCAGCGGATGACCGAATTAGAACAGGTCGAAGCCCGGCACAAGCAGCTCTTGGAGCAATTAGAAAAATCCGAGATGGCATACTATGATCTCTACTACAACGCCCCGGATATGTTCGTCTCCGTAGATGCGGCGACCGAGAAAATTATGCAGTGCAACAAGGCCGTCGTCACGGCGCTGGGCTACGCCGAGGAAGAAATAATCGGTCGTCACATTTCCCAGATGTATCATCCGGATAGTGAAGAAGATCGAAAGAAAGTATTCCAATCCTTTGTAAAGACCGGTGAAGTGCGTGATGCCCAACTGCAATTGAGAAGAAAAGATGGGGGCAAAATCGATGTGAGTTTGAATGTCTCATCGGTCCGCGATGAACAGGGGAATGTCCTTTACAGCCGATCGGTCTGGCGTGACATCACCAAGCGTAAACAGGCAGAGCAGGCGCTACGGGAGAGTGAGGGGCGTTTCCGCCAATTGGCAGAAAACATCCGGGAAATCTTCTGGTTGCAGACTCCCGACGCCAGCCAGATCTTATACATCAGTTCCACTTATGAACAGATATGGGGGCGTACCTGCCAGAGTCTGTACGAGCGGCCGACATCATGGTTGGATGCCGTCTACCCGGCAGACCAGGAACGTGTCATCGCTGCCTTCGAGAAGCAGAAGAAAGGCGCGTTCTTTGACGAAGAATATCGGATAGTCCGACCGGACGAATCGATTCGTTGGATCTGGGCGCGGGGTTTTCCGGTGCGAGACGAAAGCGGCACGGTCTACCGCATCGCTGGCATTGCAGAGGATATCACGGCACGCAAACAGGCCGAGGAACTGGCACGGGTGCAGCAGCAACAGTTAGTCCAAGCAGACAAAATGGCCGCACTTGGCATTTTAGTTTCCGGCGTCGCCCATGAAATTAACAACCCGAACAACTTCATCATGCTCAACGCCGAAGTCCTTACTAGAACTTGGAATGATGTCATCCCCCTCCTTGAGAAATACTACCAAGCGTGTGGGAACTTTACGCTAGGCGGTGTGTCCTACACCCGGGCACGCGAGACAATTGGTCGATTAATCTCAGGAGTTTCAAACGGCACCGAACGCATTCAGAAAATCGTGGCAACCCTGAAGGATTTTGCGTACCGTGACGAGGGGGATTTGAATGAGCAGGTCGATAGCAACGCCGTTGTGGAATCCGCAATCCTCATCATGAACAATCTGATTAAGAAATCGACCGCGTGTTGTTCAGTTGAGTTGGCGGAAAATCTACCAACTGTTCGGGGAAATCCGCAACAGCTTGAACAGGTTGTTATCAATTTAATCAACAATTCCTGTCAAGCCCTCTCTCACCTGAGCCAGAGCCTCGTGGTTTCAACGGCATATAACAGAACCTCGGACCGTGTGATTATCCAGGTGCGCGATGGAGGAGAAGGTATCCCACCTGAACGCTTACGCCATATCATGGACCCGTTTTTTACGACCAAACGGGACGTCGGCGGTACGGGATTAGGTCTG
>JAPUIP010000207.1 GCA_027296925.1 Candidatus Poribacteria bacterium
CTCCCTGCTGTGCGGAAGTCTGTCCGAGAAAGGCAAGTAGAAATTGGAATACACGGCTGGTTTTGAAGGAACGGTGTGAAAAATATCGATGAAAGCCTGCTGTGATTGCAAACATACGGATGGCGTACAATACACCACAAAGAATTAAGTCTGTGGTATTAAAACCGGTCCAGATGACTGCAAAACAGGTGAGATGAATGAGTACAAAAGGAAGGGCTGAAGGGTAAACGATGTCAACTTCGCCGGTGTGACGGGAAGTATTGGATTTTAAAGACACTAGAATTATTTCCTTTCCAAATTGAATTGTTGTGCCGCTTGCATGGCGGCAATTTAGAAATCTTGTGGTTGCTATTCCTCCACTTAACTCTTCAAGTGGGTGATAGATCGCAAACTGTCACTTGCTTGCGTAAAAGCGGAAAACGTGGAAAAACGAATCTGACAGTGTACTACGCTTTGAGAATTTATGAGCGAGATCTCTTTCGTTGTCAGGAGGTCGGGGAGCGGTGAACTATTCTAACACCACAATCTTTCCGCCAGCCGAATCCAGTACATAGAGCTTGCGAGCCGACGGGTCATATCCAATCGCCTCGACGAACGCGCCGCCTCGTACGCCGATATCCGGGATGACCGTCCGTGACGGCATCTCAACAGCAGCAATCGTCCCGTCAAAGTCAACGACGTAGGCGATTTCGCGCCCGTCCACTTCGCGGAGGGCGGCAACCCCAACCGGAAACGGCGTGACCTCCCGGCGAATCGTCGTCTGTGTAGATGTGTCGATGATGCTCAAATCACCCGACCCGGTGTTGACAACGTAGACATATTCTCCGTTTTCTGCGATGGCAATTGCGTCTGGGCTGTTACCAACAGGAATTTTTGTAATCTCAGCGCCGAAGACAAGGTCAACGACGGAAACATTGTCTCCACTGTTGTTGCTGACGTAGAGAAAGGCATCGTCGGGCGAAATGACAATCCCGGCGGGGTCTCGTCCCACATCGATGAGACCGGCGGCGGCCTGGGTGTCCAGGTTGATTACGGTGACCGTGTTATCCCGCTGGTTGGTGACGTACAGCCTTGAACCGTCGTGGGAAACAGCACATCCCACCGGGTGGTCGCCGACGCTAAGCTGACGGACATCTCTGTTCGTATCCGTGTTAATAATGTTAATTTGGTCGGAGTCGGCGCTCGCGACATAAACTTCAGATCGGAGTGGATTGGCGGCGAGCCCGATTGGCTTACAACCAAATGTGTTACAATTTAGCGAAATGTCATCGATAACACTGTCGGCAGCAGTGTTGATAACGGTCACGCTGTTGTTGCGCTCGTTGGTGACGTAAGCCCGATTACCCGCATAAGCAATCCGTTTCGAGCCGACGAGTCGACGCTCATCATCAATCTCACCCGTCTTTCGCGCAATTGGGCTGAGCAGTACCTCAAGCTCCCCTTGGCCAAATTGTGTCTCAACGCTCCGCTCACGGCGGATGTACCCGACGCCTTCAGCGGTTAATGTGTACTCCCCATCCGTGCCTTCAAATCGCAATTCAAACATCCCATCGAATTGTGTCCGAGATTCTTGCGCCGATACATTAACCGTTGCATCTGCAATGGGGCGGTTCGTGCGAACATCCAGGACCGTGCCGGTGATCCGCACCAATCTTGTCAGGGATATGGCGAGATCGACTGTCCCGCCGTTTCCACTGAAGCGGATCGTCTCACTGTATTGCCCGGCATCGAGCATGCTGCGATCCACTTCGATGGTCACGTCGGTCGCGAAGCCCGCCTCCGTTACACCGTTCGCCGGGGATACAATCACCCAGTTCGGCGATATGCCTGCATCCCATTCCAGCGTGCTTTCGCCGGTGTTCACGATCTGAATGTCTTCGAGCGTTTGTGCGTCACCAAAATCGATGGCGTTCTGCGAAAGCGTCAAAACCGGTGGATTCAGTCCACTCACCGTAACCGTTATCGTCTCGTTCCCGGCCGCATCTGCCTCGACGACGATTGAGGTGGTATGCGTTCCCGGTGCGAGTCCTTCGCGGTCCACCGTGAGTTGTACTGGATCCGGTTGGGTTTGCGTTGTTCCTTCGCGTGGGTTGATCATCAGCCAGGCATCTCCGCCTGTGATGTCCCATTCCATCTGTCCTTCACCGCTGTTCCGAATTTCAAGCACCTGGGTCGTCGTTGTCTTGCCGAAATCGAATGTCTGAGTGGAAACCGATAACTGTGGCGGAACCGTGACCTGGATATTGATTGTCACCTCCTCATCACCGGCTTCCCCGGCGTTCACTCGAATGGTCGTCGAATGCAGGCCCTCGCTGAGCTCTTGGCGATCCACGGTTAATGTGACCTGATCTGTGGTTTGGGCTCGCGTTGTACCAGAAGTCGGTTCGACGGTCAACCAATCGTCGCCGTCAGTGACATTCCAGGTCATGGTGCCGGTACCCACGTTGCGTATCGTCAGGGTTTCTCTTTCCAGATCTGCCCCCATGTCAATTGTCGTTGGTGAGACGTCGAGGGTTGGCTTCTCCGTTTCAACCGTGACGGTAACACTGTTCGTTTTGTCTGCCCCGGTGACAAGGATTGTCTCGGAGAACTGTTGACCTGCCTGGAGCCTACCCAATTCTGAAGACACAAGCTCTAAGGTGAGCGGTTGCTGCTGACCAGCCGATACCGTTCCACTTAGCGGGGAAATCCGTAGCCAGGGCACCTTTTTCTCCTTTTCAGCCTCCCAATCGAGTGTGCCAGTCCCGGTATTTCCGACCTGAATCTGCTTCGGGGCACGTTCGAAGCCGAAATCGACCGTATCCGGCTCGGCCGATAACATGGGTTCCTGCGGAATTGCCATCTTGACCGCAATCGTAATCGGCTGGTCTTGCTTCGCCGTAATCGTGATTGTCCCCTTAAATTCCCCCGGCTGACCGTTTCGAATGGCTGTCAGCGTGATGACCTGTTCCGCTTTGCCCGCCAACATCCCTTTGGCCGGATCGAATGTCAGCCAGTTGACATCGGCCTTGATCTCCCAGTCTAGCGGTGCCCCACCACTGTTTGTTATCTTCAGGGGTTGCGTCATATTGCTTTCACCAAAATCGATAACCTGCGTTTCAACGGTCAAATCTGCGACAACGTGCGTCCATTGCAGGGGCGGCGATCTGTCCCCTACAATCTCAACGCCTTCGCTCTTGGGGCTCACGCCGGCGACTTTATAGAAGTAGATTTTATCTGGCTCGGCGGTTGTGTCCTTGAAGTTCGTTGAATCCGAGGTGCCAATCGGGTTCTCAAACCCAGCGTTCTGCTGCGTGCTACGGTAGATGTTATAACGCGCGGTGTTCTCGCTTTTCTGCCACGTTAACGCGACACCGTCGGCTTCCGATTGTGCCGTCATACCTGCGGGGATGGTTGGTATAGAAAGTCCCCCAGTATCATTGTTATCATCGTCGTCATCATCACCACAAGCGATGAAAAGCGTTGCCAAGCAGCAGATAAATACAGAAAGGAATCGCCATTGCTTAGACTTCATGATTGATTATTCCTCCACATTTGAACGGAATGTGTGACAGGACGTGCATTCTCGATACGTCCGTAGTGATAAGATAATGACTATGTATCAATTCAAAAACCCTTTACCTGCTTAAATTTGATCGAGAGGCGGCGCATCGATTCGTCCTGGATGTATTTTCTTAACTGGGTAAATAATAATATAGTTTGATGCACTGTGTCAATGACGTAAAGCGCAAAACGTGATAAATTCACGGCTTATACCAATTTTTGATACTGCTGCTATGCAGCGGAATAAACTTTACGCGAAACATCAACTGATATTATAATACCACCATTCAAGTAATTATGAATGATGAATGATAAATTCTGAATGGAAGAAACCCCCGTGGTGCGAGGCTTCTGGTCAATCAGAAATGCAAGAAAATTACTTATAGTTACTCAGATTGCCATTATCTTCAAAAACGCGATGGATGCGATTAAAGCCGAGGCGAAGTCAAATCAGGAGAAGGAGGGAAGACAAGCAGCCAATGGCAGAACGTGCCAATCCGTTGATTGACGTATTCACGCATTTCCTCTTATCCAATACGCCTTACGCCTTACGTTTTATGCATTATTCTCTCTGTATCCTCATGGGGTGGGGATTACTGAGTCTACCTGCCTTTGGTAGGGCGGAAATGACTCTCACCATTCTCCACACAAACGACACCTATGGTCAACTCCAACCGGTCTCCACTGGTGAAGGGAAGTCCATTGGCGGTGTGTTACGTCGCGCTGCCCTGATCCGCCAAATTGGGAGAGAGGTCACCGGGAATCTCCTGCTCGATGCGGGTGATGCGCTCGGTCCGTATCCACTAGCAAGATCTGACCAGGGTGAAACTGTCATTGACATGATGAATCAGATGGGATACGCAGGGATGGCAATTGGCAATCACGAGTTGACTGACGGGGTTGAGATATTACAGCAGCGCATGAAAGATGCGCAGTTTCCGATGCTGTGCGCGAATCTCCGTTTGAAGGCAAATGGTAAACCGCTCACGCCCCGCTTTGTGGTTCGGCAAGTTGGAGAAATTCGGATTGGACTGTTTGGGCTCATCACGCCGGCAATCCAAACGCGCATTCTCGCGAAACATCTGAACACGTTAGTGATCGAGGATGCGATTCAAACGGCTCAAGACGTGGTCGCGGAACTTCAACACGAGGGCTGCCACCTCATTATTGCGCTGACGCATCTGGGCTACGCGGCGGATCTGGATCTCATCGGACGGGTCAAGGGCATCCATCTCGTTATCGGTAGCGGTGTTGAACTTCCCGAAGATCGGACGATCGGCGCGCTTCTCCCCGTCGAAGGCGCGGAAGGAACAACACTCGTTTATTGCCCCTGGCGTGGAACGCACCTGGGGCGAGTGGATGTCTGCTTCAATCGTCGCTCGGATGGTTCGCTTCGGCTTCAGGGGATAGACACACGAAAGTATCGTCTAGACGAGGCGACCATTCCGGAGGCGCAAGCTCGACAGATTATCCCAGAAATGGCGGCTCAATTGGATGACCTCATCCAGCGGTATCAGTCCAGCCAGTCCGGGGTTATCGGGCGAGTCCGCCCGGGGGAACAGATATCGACGCTGGACCTGGTTCCGTGGATTTTACGCGAGTCTACGGGCGCCGAGGTTGCGTTACTCAATCGCGGGAGTTTGACCCCAACGGTTTTGGAAGGCGCGGTTCAGAAGCAACAGATTCTCGAATCGATTCGCTTTTCCACTTCCGTAACGCTGCTCGACCTCACCGGTGCGCAATTGAAAGCAGCGATTATTTCTAGCGCGAAACAGACTTCACCGAGTCGAACTTTGCTGTGGGTCGGCGTGGATGCCACAGGCAAAACCGTCAATGGACGCCCCATCCACGATAAGGAAATCTACTCGGTCGTGACGAACGATTTCTTAGCGGGGGGCGGCGATGGCTACCACATGCTGAAGGCGGCCTGGCACTCACGGCAAACGGGTATACCTCTCAGCCAAGCGGTTATCGATTTTTTACAGGAGCTCGCCCAAACAGAAGAGTTCCTCTCCGCAAGCCGCATTCAGGCGCAGCAACCTCGAACCGTTTGGAAATCAAAAGGGCAGATCGACGTGATGTTGCAGGGCAGTACGGTCTCGGACGCCGCCAAGAATTATCCTCAAATTAGTGAACTCCAAAGTGAAAATACGGGCACATTCGCAATCGGCGGTGTGAACGTGCACCTTTCGACACTCCGCGCTGCCCCGCGTCACAGCCTGGAACTGCAGGTTGACTCCGAATATCGGCGCCTCCGTCACCCGCAAACCCCCAACTTGGAATTGGCAGATAGTACCAAAGCCGCCGCCATTTTTCGCTACGGGCCGCCACAAGCCCGTTTGGTCCCACTGATTCGGCTTGAGGTAGAGGATATCGAGTTTAATCCATCTGAGGACAGTCGAGTGGTCACGCTTTTGGGAAGCGGACTGGAATCGAAGCTGAGCTCGAAGATTCGCTTGAGCACGGGGCTGGTGGTGCGGCGCACCTTTGAGGAGGAATCAACAACCGAACTG
>JAPUIP010000208.1 GCA_027296925.1 Candidatus Poribacteria bacterium
GTGTCAGAAAGCCCTAGATATGTCATTAAGTGATAGTGAAACATTGTCTGAGCAATTTCGTGTGAATGTTTTTTAAGTCAACCTTTGAGAGTTAGCGTTTTATGCATGATACCCAATGGCTCATAGTGTTAACGGGGATTCCAAATCTGTGTGATTCAAGACACATTTCAGAGCGTTCCGTATCGCACTATCGTTTATGATACACTTCATAGGAATGTAATACCAAATCAAAGGAGAATTCAAACCATGTCAGAAACACTTGAAACCCTCGCCAACCGCGTAGACCGATTGGAAGCGACAATGCAGCAGATGTCCGATCAACTAAGCCTTCTCACCCCGCAACAGAAGCCACCTGAGAAACCCAAAACGGGCGTTGAGATAATCAAAGAAATGGCGATAGACAAGCGCCCGCTTGCCGAAGGCTTCCGCAAACTGATGAAGCGAATGGGAGTTCCTGAGAAACCAACCGTCACGTTAGAGGAACTTCGAGAAAGCATGGTGCGTGGTGGCATCCGCCCGGAAGATAACGAGTTCAGCCGCGCCATTATTGAAGAACGGGAGAAATAGCCGTGTCTCATTTAACGATACAAAGATGCAAGGAGATATTCCCATGGAAACATCCCAACCCACAGTCACTGAGCATAATCACGGACGGATACAGGTCGTCTCGAATATAAGCATTACCGCGAAGGTTGCGCGTCGGCTCGTCAATGTCCAACTCATGAAGAAAGTGGGACAAATGATTATCACGG
Organism: Candidatus Poribacteria bacterium; assembly: GCA_027296925.1. Classification (GTDB taxonomy): domain Bacteria; phylum Poribacteria; class WGA-4E; order WGA-4E; family PCPOR2b; genus JAPUIP01. Next base: position 753 of record JAPUIP010000208.1, read on the forward strand.
GGGAACCTGAAATCACAATTGATGGTTCAAAGATCCATTGGAAAGTCCCGCTGTTCGTTGTGCCGCCAGATGGGGACGATAATACCTATCAACTTAAACATTCGGCTTTCGTTGATGCCATCTCCGGCATCTATATTATGGAGATCGATTTTGTTGAAAAACTCAAAGCCGAAAGTACGCCAATCCTTCGGAAACTTTACCCCAATCTTGAGGTCTGGGATAAAAAACGACAAAGCGCGTAAGGAATTCGATGATCCTTCCCCTTCCCCATTATGTCCAAGAAGAAGAAACTTCCTGCTATCCTGCGAGTTGCCGCATGGTCCTCGCCTTTATCGGAATTGAGTGGAGTGAAGCGACGCTTCGTCAAATCTTACGGATAGAGGAAAGAGGCACTCCCATCGATAATATTGATTTCTTAGAGAGCGAAGAGAACCTTAAAATCATCAAGGATAACATGACGCTTGGTGAACTGAAACACTATCTTGACCAAGGAATTCCCGTAATCGTCTCTCTCCGGACAGAACCACTTCCCTACTGGCACAAAGATAGTGCCCATGCCGTGGTCGTTGTCGGATATGAAGGTGAATCACTTTTGTCAATGACCCCAAATATCCGGATGCCCCCAAAAACGTCGCACAGGAAGCCTTCATGGAAGCGTGGGAGATGTTTGAATACTTCGGCGTTGTTATTCAGAAGGAATAATCAACAATCTCCACTCACGCCTCACTCCTCAAAGAAATCCAGCAAATCGCTCAAATCCGACACGCTCTCCTTTTCTCCCTCGCTCCCTTTCTCCCCTTCTCCCGCCATCAGCTTCGCAACAGCCGCTCGCAGATTGCTTTCCGAATCGATGAGGAACGTAGCGTTGGTGACAACCTTATCCCCTTCACTCAGTCCCGAAAGCACTTGATAGTATCCGTCCGCAAACGCCCCAAGAGTGATTTCAACGGGCATGAACCGCCCCTCGCTACGGTCGTGGACGACAAGCCGACGACTGCCTGTGTAGATAACCGCCGATTCTGGCACGGTCAGAGCATTTGAATCGATCTCGACGTTGAAAAAGACATCGGCGTACATATTGGGCTTGAAAAGCATTTCCGAATTGTCAAATTCGCACCGCACCGTCACTGTCCGCGTTTTCGGGTCTAAGACGGGATGGATGAACGTCACTTTTCCGGCGAATGTTTGACCGGGCATCGCCCGCAACGTGACCGATACCTCCTGCCCAACGTGAATAAAAGGCAGGTCGGACTCGTATACATCCGCATTTACCCAAACCGTTGACAGGTCGGCGATTTTGTAGAGGTGAGTTCCCTCTTTCACGTACATCCCTTCGACGGCTGTCTTGTGAATTGCGACCCCGCTGATGGGCGAGGTAATGGTCATCGTGGTTTGGGGCTGTCCGGCAGCGCGGATTTCTTCAATCTGCGCGTCTGTGAGTCCCCACAGTCGTAACCGTTCCCGGCTCGCAGAGACGAGGGATTTGGCTTGGGTGATGGCTTCAGAAATCGGACTATTCTGAATCTGCTCATAGCCCTTCAGCGCAAGCAGGTATTCCTGTTGCGTCGTCAATAGCTGCGGACTATAGATTTCCAGCAGGGGTTCACCCTTCCTGACAAAATCGCCGGTAAAATCGACGTAAAGTTTCTCGATGCGTCCGGGAACCCACGCGCTAATCTCTTTCATCTTCTTTTCATCGAAAGCGACACGACCGGTCGTGCGAATCGTGTTGACAAGCTTCCGTCTTTGGGCGCGTTCGCTCGTCATACCGATGGTCTGGACAATCGTCGGGCTAATCTCGACCAGCCCGATTTCTCCGCCACCCGCCGTCCGTTTTTTCAGCACAAGGGACATCCCACAGACGGGGCAATCGCCCGTCTGTTCACGAACGATCTGTGGGTGCATCGGACAGGTGTAGTAGCTATCTTCGTCGTGGTCATGGTCGTCTTCGGTTGCTTCGGCTGAGGTGCCCGTTGCTTTGTGGACAAACCATAAACCCTTTCCAGATTGAATTCTCCACCACGCTCCACCAATTCCGCTCAAGAGGATGACAAGGACAGCAAGGACTATCCAAAGTGTCGGTTTTGGGGATTTCATTCTTTCTTTTCTCCTTCATTTTTTGTCAAGTTCAACGGCTGCTTCGGTAAGGTCTCCCCCACCGCCTGCTCCAACTGCACCAGATGCTGGCGATGGTCGCGCAGTGCCCGCTGCTCATCGAGGCGGAATTTCAATAACGTCCGTTCGGCGTCCAGAAAATTCAAAAAATCGACCTCCGCGGCTTGATAGGCGGTGTTGACTGCGATTGCCCGTAGCCGCGCTAAGTTGAAATTCAGCCAGACGCTTTGGGTCTCAAGGAAGCCTGTAATACTCTTTGTTCCCTCTTGATGCCACGTTTCGGCGACTTCTATTGCCTGTTCCGCTTGAGGAATCAGGCTGTTTTCGTAGAGTTCGACCAGCCGACGTGCATTCTCCAAGCGGAAATAGATCTTCTTGAGGTTGGCTAACGTCTGATTCTCCATTGCCCGCTTGTTGGCGATGGCAGTTGCGTGTTTCAATTCGGCTTCGTGAATCTGGCTGCGGTTTTTCGTGCTTGACCACGGGATGGTTATCCCAAGCCCGATCGACAAGGGGTTCTTTCCACTGTCGAGCGTATTTGGCATCAACGCACCTCCGGTTTCCACCGTCATCAGATCGAGTTTGAAGGTCGGCTTCGTCTTGAGTTTCGTCAGTTCAATCGCTTCGGGAGAATTTTCCGTCTGGGCGATTGCGTCGATCGAAAACGGTACCAAAACGGCAAGGAGAAAAAAACATGCGAGTAATCTCATCTTTTCGTACCAACCTCTCTTTCCATTTTTTCTGAATTTCGATGGATGGAAGCCTCAATTCCCTCCCAGAGTCCGGGCGGCGGGGATTTCTGCGGTGCGCTTTCGACAAAGGAAACAACGCGCCACAAGAGTTCAAGCTCATACGCGCAATGAGAACACACCGCAAAGTGGGCTTCCAGTTTGCGACGTATTTCGCCATCCAGCCCGTTGACTGAATAGTCCGCCAGAAGATTTTGTGCGTCTTCGCATTTCATGAAATCCACCGCCTTTTTTGCATTCTGATGGTTTCATCCATTACAGACAATTTTGAAGGATACCGGTTCCATCTTTTTTCACATGAATCTTCAATATTTAGCAGAATCACAATCCGGTGACTGTCAAGGCAAGCGTAATGCTATGACGATTCAGCGAAAGGCTGTCAATCTGTTAATGATTCCTAATTGTGTTCTTCATTGGAGTCGAGTGACTGCTTTTCGTTGAACTCCAAATCTGATTCTGATTCCCCCGTTGGCGATATATGTTGCGTGTAAAACGGCTTTCGTGAATTACAGACAACAGATTCAATTTTAGGTTCCATCTTTTTCTGGCTACGATTCGACATAAGGACGCAGCCTGCTTTTGAGTTCAAGACGCGCTCGCGCCAAACGAGACTTCACCGTGCCAACGCGACAGTTGAGCATCTTCGCAATGTCCGCAAGGGACACCCCTTCCAGATGATGTAAAACCACCACAGTGCGGTGTGCATCGCTGAGGGCATTCAGGGCTTGCTGAATCTGCCCATCGCGTTCATCTTTCTCGAAAGCCGTCTCCGGGCTTTCCGACATCGTGGGGAGGTCAACCGCTCTATTCTCATCGATAAACTGATCAAGGGAGTCACAGCCGAGCGAAGCGTGCTTCGCTTTGCGATGGTTTTTACACAGATTGACGGCAATCCGAAAAAGCCATGTCGAAAACGCCTCCGCATTCTTGATTCTTGCAATGCTTTGATAAGCACGGAGAAAGGTTTCTTGAGTTAAGTCTGCTGCGTCCGCATCGTTTCCGGTCATGCGGTAGGCGAGGTTGTAAACTCGCTTTTGATAGCTCAAAAAGAGCTTTTCAAACGCACGGTGGTCTCCATTTTGGGCGCCTTTGACCAGATCTACATCTAACGGTTTCATCGGTTCCTCCTCTCCCGATCGGCCATCGGGGACTCGTAGGGGCTGATGCCATCCGAAGCGAAGAGGAACATCGAGGGATAAAAGAATAAACGCAATGTTCTCTAGGTTCTGTTGACATTTGAGTATGAGGTTGTGGCATAATAGAAA
>JAPUIP010000209.1 GCA_027296925.1 Candidatus Poribacteria bacterium
GTGTATGAATGACATCACAATAATACTTCACCTTCTCGGCTTCGCACTTTGGATTGCCGCGGCTTTTTTCATCACAGATGTAAATCGAAAACTCAAAACCCTCACGACCGCGTTCGACACACTCAGAGAACAGTTCCCGACCAGTCCATCTTCTCGCACCGCTCTAAAAGAGAAATGCTCATCCCGCCACCTCACCGCCGAAGAATGGGCAGATCTCTACACCAGCGGATTTTTCGAATACTACTTCCAGATGCGAGACGAACTGCTCAAAGTGCTGGAAGGCGGCGACCCCTGCACGCGCTCTGATCTCCACGACACCGCTCGTGTCCTCATGGACAGCCAAAAAGACGATCCGTGTCTCCTCCCCGTGACCACTCATGCCTCCAATCTTGGCATCTCCACAGACGACCTGTTCAGCTCTGCCGCAGCCATTCTCACCAACGACTACCTCAAACACCATCCCGAAACAGTAGCTCACAAAGATACCTCCTATACCTTTCCACGAAATAACTCTGGACATCAACCGTAGGTCTAGGCGACCCCGTCGGATTCCAATCTCGACTCGGAAACGCGGCTTCCGCATTGTCGGGTTTGGAAACCCGATCTGCACGAAGAAATTCTGTGTAGAGGTATAGGACACGTTGGCAGAAATAACGACCCCACTTCTATGCAAAACTTTCCCAAGGTTTCAAACTTTCGGAAGGCTTATAAACTTTGGGGGTAGGGTCCGAACTTACGCCGCGATGCTCTAGAAAGCTGGCAGGTGTACCGCTCGGATTGCTTTTGTCGGTACGCCTGTCAGCATTGGTAGAGAGCCTGGACTCGCCCACCGTGATTGAGAGAATGAAAACAGAAGCAAGAATTGCTCAAAAAATCAGAAAGTGGGCAAGGGCAAGCCTTGCCCCTACAGCCTACATAAATCTTCCTCACAACCATTTGGATAATTCCAAATAACTGAAAAACTCGTATTCCTTAGGAAAAAATTTCCGCTATTCATAAACCTTCCGAAGGTTGAATTCGAGGTTATTAAAGTCAGTCAGTATACCGCGTCTTTCCCGGGAAAGACGCCATTCAAGCAGCCGAAGATATGGCGCCCGATTGAGCACGGATGGGGCTCATGTTAAACGGAAATCCGAATGGAAAAGGTTCGACCCGTGTTTGAAACGAGTACAGGACTCAATAATCTCTCACTGAACCAACTCAAAGACCTTATACAGGACTATGTGGGTGAGACCGAAATTACGTTCTTTCTCTACGATGCCTCCGGCAAACTGCTTTTATCATTCCCGGATGAAGACGTGCTGAAAGACAGTTCGCACTTTGGGCAAGTAAGGATTGTCACACGCCAAGCCGCTCTGGCAGCCTTTACAGGACATCGCACGCCCCTACAGTCTGACAATCACTGCCTTGCAGAATTAATTCGATATCGGGATGAAGTTCATGGGGTACTTGTTGGCTTTCTCGATCGACCCAGCGTCGAACCGCAAGTGGTGCCGCTCTGGGAAACGATTATGCGTGCAGCGCGGCGCCGGATTGAAGCGGCGATGAGTACCCAGAAAGAAATGGATAGTCTTTCGGAAGAGGTCCTTCATAGCTACCGTGAACTCGGGTTGGTTACCAAACTCAGTACAGAGTTAGCGGAGGCGACAGATCTGGAAACCGTTTACCGTGTCACGCTTGAACAAATGATCCAAATTGTAGATGCCGACAGCGGCTGCATCTTCAATCTTGACAAGTCCGCTGACGAACTCCGTATGGTGGGTTTTTATCCTGAGACGGTTGGCGCCGATGCCTTCGATGCAGTGCAATTTGGGGAGGGATTGATCGGGAAGATTGCTGAAACAGGCGAGTCAATCATCATTGAAAATGCTGGACATCCGATGTGGCGTCCGCAGGCAGGTTTTCCCTTCACGCCGCCACTGATGGGTTGTGCCTTACAGATTAGCCAAAACCCTTTGGGAGTCATTGTTGTTGCGAAGAATCCCACCGATCGCGTTTTTACATCGGGTGACTTGAAAATTCTTGAGACAGCCGCATTACAATCGGCTGTTGTCATGAGGAACATCACGCTCCTTCACAACCTCGAACACACCCAGACCCAGGTCCTGCAGAACGGGAAAATGGAGGCAGTCGGTCAGCTTGCTGCCGGGATTGCGCATGAGATCAACACCCCAATCGCCTATATTCATAGCAATATCGGCACATTGGCGGAATACACCGATCAGCTCTTTGAGCTGTTCCAGGAATATGAGGGGGTTATCACGCAGCTTGGGATAGATCAGAAGTCATCGCCCCTGCTTGGTGAACTGGCAGCGTTTAAGGAAGAAATCGGTCTGGAGTTTATTGCTGAAGATACTTCATCGTTGATCAGCGAGTCCAGAGACGGCATCGAAATAATTCGGGAGATTGTCCAAAATCTCGGTAATTTCGCCCAGACCAATCGAACACCAGTCCAGGAGGTGAACCTCAATGATTTGATCCCTACGGTCCTCGGTGTTCTTGGTGAGCAGTTCTTTGGCAAGATCGCCGTGATCAAAGAACTTGGAAGTATATCTGAAATCTATGGGCATGCCGCGCAACTGAATCAAGCCCTTTTGAATCTGCTGACCAATGCCGTCGAAGCGATTGAAGACGCCGGCGAGATTTATATCACGACCTATCAAGACGAACAACATATATGCGTTTCGATTCGCGATACAGGGAAAGGCATCCCACAAGAACATCTGCCACGCTTGTTTGATCCGTTTTTTACCACGAAAGATGTGGGAGAAGGATGTGGGTTGGGCCTGAGTGAGGCGTATCAGATCATTCAGCAAAATGGCGGAGAAATCCGTGTTGAAAGTGAGGTCGGAGAAGGAACGACCTTTATCCTCCAACTCCCGACTACAGATGTAATTGATGAACTACTTGAATAAGGCAGGTGGGATGCGAAAATCAACGCAAAGCACACGACAAAACGTCGTGCTGGAGGGAATCTCTCATGAAGGAATTTCAATCTAGAGTCAGCGGTGCGGGAGTGGGGTTACAGATTTCTCAGTTCTATGCGGCCGAGATTGCTTGAATTCCTTAAACTTCTTTTACCTTTTATGAATTGAAAGGAGCGATAAACAATGAAAACGCATGTCGTTTTATGCGTTGATGATGACCGGAGCATTCTCAATGCGCTGAGACGTTTGTTGCGACGCGAAGATTATCAACTCCTCGTCGCAAACAGTGGTGCAGAGGGATTAGAGATCTTGTCCCAACAGCCGGTGCATGTGGTCATCTCAGACATGAAAATGCCTCAAATGACAGGCGCGGAATTTTTAGAACAGGTGAAGCAGCGCCATATACAAACGGTTCGTCTTGCCCTTTCCGGCTATGCTGACGCCGACATCATCTTGAACGCGGTCAATCAAGGCCAAATTTATCAATACCTGATCAAACCGTGGCGTGATGGAGAGCTCAAGTTGGCAATTCAGCAGGCACTGGCGCATTATGATCTGATGTCGGAGAACCGGAAGTTAACGGATCTGACAGATCAACAAGCGCAAGAACTGCAAGACGCTTACGAGGAGATCAAAGCGTGGAACCAAAAGCTTGAACAACGCGTCGAAGAGCAGACAGCGGAACTTCGAGAGACTTACGATAACCTCAAACGAACCCAGTCCCAACTCCTACAGAATGACAAGATGGCGGCGATTGGGCAACTTGCGGCTGGGGTCGCTCATGAAATCAACAATCCTGTTGCTTTTGTGAGCAGTAATCTGAATACCCTTGGGGAATACCTCGAAGACTTACAAGCCTTTCTGGACGAAAACGGTCAGGTGATGGATTCACTCAAAGGGATTGAGCATCCGGCGATTCCAGACCTTGTCAGTCGCGTGGAAGCGTCGAAAGATACACTTGATATTGATTTCGTCATGGAAGATCTCGCCGATATTGTTGAGGAGTCTAAATCGGGAATTGAGCGTGTTCGAGATATTGTCCAGGATCTGAAGGACTTCGCCCACATCGACGAAGCGGAACACCAACTGTCAGACATCAATGAAGGGCTTGAGAAGACGCTACAGTTGCTCTGGAATGAGCTGAAGTACAAAGCAAAGGTGGACAAAGACTACGGGGATATTCCGCAGATCTCTTGTATGCCCAGACAACTGAATCAGGTCTTTATGAATTTGCTTGTCAATGCCGCCCAGGCCATTGAACAGGAGGGACTGATCCGAATCAAAACCCATGCGGATGAGACGAACGTCTATATTGAAATTGCCGACACTGGCTGTGGCATCTCAGCAGAAAGTCTGTCGAAGATTTTTGATGCTTTCTTCACAACAAAGCCAGTCGGAAAAGGTACCGGTCTTGGCTTGAGTATCTCCTACAGCATTATTCAGAAACATGGCGGGGATATCCGCGTTGAAAGCGAAATGGGGAAAGGAACGACGTTCTTTATCACGCTGCCGATTGAAGGCATGGAGGA
>JAPUIP010000021.1 GCA_027296925.1 Candidatus Poribacteria bacterium
GAAATCACCACCAAAATACCTGAAATCGTCGCCAAGTTGCTATTTTTTAGTCCAATTTTCCTTACGTCGAACTGACGTCAAATTAGTATAACAGGGGAATCGCTGACAAGCAAACTACAGGCAATTTTTTCTTTGAAACCATCTCGAATCAGTTAAGAAATACACCCGGATGTTTCATGTACACTCAAGCCGATTATCTATTCTATTACTTCGTCGAGGTCAAGGAACTGCACATCTTACCGATGCCCCAGACACGAGATTGGTTTAGCCCAAGAATCAACGAGTTCAAAGAACGAACGACTTCGACGCCGGTGGGAGGAGGGTCTTACCGAACGGTTGGACGCTTGGTACCGAGGACTCGCGTCAAGAATGAAGTTGCCAACGTCAAAATCATCGACTTACGTCCGTTCCTATAACACCAACCAACCATGCTTTGATAGAATCGAGGGATTGAAAACAGATGAATTTCCACCAAATGCGAGACAAAGACCTGAGAAAAGAAGCGAAAAAACGTGGATTAAGGGGATACTCGTCGTTAAATAAGGCCCAACTGATTCAATATCTTGCAACAGAAGTCCATCCACTTGGCCAGATTTCCAAAACCACCGCCGCGTCAGAAAAACAGATACAGGCCGCTCCATCAGAAGCTGTTGGGCGTTCGCCGAAATCTTCTGACACGACACTTGAAAGTCTCCCCGTCAATCAAATTTTATCGGGCGATTGCCTAAATATTCTGCCCTCTTTCCCCGATGGCGTCTTTGATTGTTGCATCGCTGACCCACCGTTTAACATGTCCAAAAAGAAGGGGTTGGGTTGGGCATTTAGCTCCCATGTTACCATGCAGGAAGGTTGGGATATTTTTTCAAAAGACGAATACTTCCAGTTTACACTCGATTGGGTCACCGAAGTCCTGAGAGTCCTCAAGCCGAACGGGAATATATTTGTTTTCGGTTCGTTCCATAGCATATTTACGCTTGGGTTTATTCTTCAAAGTATATTCGACCGGCGAATTATTACCCAGATTGTCTGGTATAAACCCAATGCACAGCCCAATATAACCTGTCGAATGTTTACCGAGTCTACAGAGTTCATCATCTGGGCGGTTAACAATGAAAGCAAGAAGGCGAAGAATTGGGCGTTCAATTATCGTAGGATGAAGGCGATGAACAACAACAAGCAGATGCGGAATATGTGGGAAATTCCGCTGATTAAGCCGTCAGAACGAAAATATGGAAAACATCCCTCGCAAAAGCCGCTGGCGGTTGTTGAACGGCTCATCTTAGCCGGCACCAATGAAGGCGATCTCGTCCTTGCCCCATTCGCCGGGACCGGGACGACAGGTGTCGTTGCTTCAAAGCATAACCGCAGATGGGTGATGATTGAGAAAGAGGAAGCGTATACTCAGATTGCTAAAAAGCGGCTTGATGAGTCTTTTGCTGAACAAGCGAATAACATTGAGTAAAGTAACAATCTTGGGGTCATTTAATGATTCCCAAAAATTCCTTATTTCGCTGTCTCTCTCGCAGAATATTTGCAGAATACTATGGACTTGAACTTCCAATTTGAGATCAAGGCATTTCTCGACGCAATTGAAAGTGGTGATTCGCCTCAAGAGGCAGTTTGGAATTATTTAGAGGCTATTTCTGAACGAACTATCCAGAAGGTTCAACAATCCGATAACTCGCCGATTTAACCAATCGGAGGCTGTTGTAGTCGTTCTCATCAACGAACTCGTACTCCCCAAAACTGTGCGTTTCATCCCGTGAATCGAATGAGAAGAAAACCGTACGGACTGCTTTTTGAGTCCGGATGCGCCACTGGCGATAAGGATAGTACAATTGGCGAATGATGAAGTTGTTTTGCGTCCGTCCTTTTGCCTCGACAAGTACAATAACATCGCGTCCTTCGTAGCCCGCGTCGACTTCCGTCTGCACCGATTTTGCGGTAACCGAGAATGCTCCAACCTGAAACGTAAATTCCGGTGTATATTTGCGTCCCCGGATTTGTAAGTAGAGCGAATCCGTATGTTCGAGGAAATGATGCACCAATCCGGTGTTGAAGGCATAGTCAAGATGTTGCATCTCGCTGCTGCCGACTTTGGCGCTTTTCAGTTCAAAATCGAGCGTTGACGTAAAGAACACCGGTTGCGGCGGAGGCGTCAGGTCATAAAACCCCTCGCCTTTGATAAGGATATAGACGCCATTTTTGGTAGGAAGAATGAAAAGCCCCCGATCCCGCATAATTTCCGGTAAACCTTCTCTGGTGTCAATTTTAACGAGAATTCGAACCTCTCGGTCGCTCGTTTTTGTAAAATGCCGGGTGGACTCTTTTATCATTGCCGCGGTTAATTGTGCGGGCTGGTTGTCAAAATCATGCGTCGTAAAGTAGTCGGAGAAGATTTTCTCCCAAGCAACATCACTCATCGGAAACTCCGTTTCTTATCTCATATTAAAGTTTCAAGGACATTACGAATGGCTCAACAATTGGAACTGATACCACTCCACCCCGTCGCCTCGCCATTTCTCAAATGGGCGGGTGGAAAAACACAGCTACTTAAGCAATTTGAACCCCTCTTCCCGCCGAAATTTGAGCGGTATATCGAATCCTTCATTGGCGGTGGCGCGGTTTTCTTCCATCTGTTCTCTTTCGGGCGGATTCGTGAGGCAAGGCTATCGGATAACAACGAGGAACTCATCAACTGCTATCAGGTTGTCAAAACCGATGTGTCGGAACTCATTTCTCTGCTGAAAACCCATCAGAAGTGCCACAACGAGGATTACTACTACCACATGCGCTCATTGCAGCCGATAGACCTCTCACTCGTTGAACGTGCGGCGCGGATCCTCTACTTAAACAAGACCTGTTTCAACGGACTCTACCGGGTGAATCGCAAAGGGCAGTTTAACGTCCCGATTGGAAGCTATGAAAATCCCGCAATTTGCAATGAGGACGCTTTGACAGCCGCAAGCCGTGTGCTTGAAAACGTGACGATACTCCACGCGGACTTTGAAGAATGCACGAACGCCGCACAAACGAACGATTTTGTCTATCTGGATCCGCCATATTCTCCTATCAGCGAGACCGCCAACTTCACGCAATACACCAAGGACGGGTTTTCCGGCAAAGACCAACAACGACTGGCAACCGTCTTTGAACAACTCACGACGAAAAATTGCTACGCGATGTTGAGCAATTCCGATTGTGAGCCAATCCGTCAGCTATATCAGAAGCACCACATCGAAACGGTTCGAGCAAAACGGGCGATTAACTCGAAAGCCACCGCACGCGGGGCTATCGGTGAAATTGTCGTCCGAAACTATTAGGTTTACGCATCCATGAATGCCACTCCGACTTACCAAACAATCATTCAGAGAGCGGGTGGCAGAATCGGTGAACTTCGTTTGCAACGAAATGGCGAAGCCGCCCCATCATTATCAACGCCGATTCTGTATCCGGTAGTTTCATTTATGACCGGCTCAACCCCCCGCGGCGGGGGAATCTGGAAGTATATTCTTCGTGACCTGATGAAAAATCAAGTTCCGATGTTATCCCAGGTTCTGCATTTTCTGGATTTCCCAATCAAAGGCAAGAATCTGGAAAAGTGGCGGGGTAAAACCATGCGTGAATGGTATCGAGAGGTCAACGGGCCCTACGATGCCCCACTGCTGCTCGACTCCGGCGGGTTCAAGTTGCTTTATAACGCGGGATTAGACCTGTCGGAATTCGGAATTGAAAAGGAAACCGAAGCCGACGATATTCTCGCGCTTCAAGATGACCTCGGCGGGGACATCATCGCGTCTCTGGATTATCCGCTTCCACCGGGGTTAGACCGCACCGAGGCGGAAAAACGGATGAATCGGAGCCTTTATAACGCCTTTCGGGTCGCCGAACGTATCGCCGACCGGGAGCGTCCGCCTTACCTGTACATCTGCTGTCATGGACAATCCCAAGCTGATATCGAAGATTATGTCAGGCGAGTTTTTGACCGGCTAAAGGGCGTGCTGCCCTCGTTTGGACTGGCAGTCGGTTCTTTAGTGCCATTGCGGGGAAAACAGGATTCGGCGGTGCTTGAGCGCATATGCGGAGTTCAAAAAGCAATCCCAGAGTCAGAGCGG
>JAPUIP010000210.1 GCA_027296925.1 Candidatus Poribacteria bacterium
GGCAATTTCACCAAGCGATCGCCCATTCCATGTGACATCGGCCAGGACGGGAAGCGCGTGGGTGGTAAACGTGTCTGGGAAGGTCGCTTTGACCGGACAGGTTGCATGGCCGCCGGCAGGGACCTGGAGATCGGTTTGGCCGGGAAGGAGCTGCACGCCTTCAACAGAACGGAAGCGGAGGTTGCACGTTCGCGTTTCCGCTTCGTGGTTGGTCACCGTAACCTGGAACGTTACCACCTCGCCGGGACGGATGCGTATCTTGTAGGGATAGAACTCAACCCAATGCGGGTCCATCCCCATATTCGGATGGGGTTGGTCGATGACCTGCGTGAAGAGGTCTTGCCATCTGTCCATCCAGTCCCGCCAGCGTTCCACCTTCGCCCGATCGAAGGGCACAGCGCCGCCATGGCCAGTCAGAATTAGATCTGGCGCCTGGTCAAGAATCTGCCGCGGCATATCCCTATAGCTGGAAACGGGCGTCCGGTTCTTGGGAATGAAAGAGTGGGTGTAGTCCCTTTTCTCCCGGAAGGGAAGTCCGGAGATGTTGTCCCCGATACAGAGAAATTTACCCCCATCAACCTCAAACCAGATCAGATGGTGGTAGAGCGTCTGCCCCGGATGCTGCTCCACGAAAAAGTCGATGCCTCGCCAGTGGAATGCTTCACCTCGCTTGACCACATGGGCGACTTCCATCCCCTGAGGAACAAGGCACGGCATATCGTAACGTTCGGGATGCTCAAGAATATCCTTGAGCTCCGGGGACGACACCACTCGCGTACCGTAGCGCGTTTTCAACGCCGGGTAGCCCGCCAGATGGTCGTCGTGATAGTGGGAAGGCAGAAACCACTCGACCGTGTGAACGCCCAACTCGGCTTCGAGATACGGCGTCAGGTTGTCGATAAACCGGTGCGGATTGGCGCTGATTGGCGCATTGGAGGTGAAGCCACAGTCGATGAAGAGCGCGCCCCCAGCGTCATCTCGGACGATGTAAGTATTGGCGATGGAGTTGGTGACTTCGTAGACATGCGGTGTAAGTTGGCGAAATTCGGGGCGGTAATCTTCGTAAGAGCGGGCGTAAAAGAGTTCGTACAATTCCTTCAGCGCGTCTTGCAGTTGAGCAAACCCGTCTGCAGTCGGTGCGAACGGTTCGCCGTGCCCCGGAAGAATTAGGTCCACTTCGAGTGCGGCGGCGGTCTTCAAACTCTCCAGATGATTCACATGCCCCTGGAAGTCCATATACTTCCACTGGCTCCAGAAATACTCTCGAAGCACCCCCGGCCCGGACATGAGGTCACCACACGCGAGTATCCGCTGACCATCGAGCTCAAAGAAGTAGCCCACGGCGCCAAAGGTGTGGCCGGGTAGCGGAATCACCTCGATATGAACCCCCTGCCATGACAGACTTTCATAGTCATAGGCATACTGATCGGGGTGAAGATCGGCAAGCGGCGCAAAGCCGGGATAATAGGAGGTGTAGTTATCATAGGTGTCGTAGGACGCCTTCAGCAGATCTGACTCCTCGAAGAAGCGCCTCTCCGCAAACGGGACGACAACCTCGGCACCGTGCCCTTTCCAGTGGTCGGCGGCGGAGCAACTATCGCGGTGAAAGTGAGTCAGTAAAACCCGTTCAACCTGTCGAACACCGTTCGCTTCCAGTGTCTGGAGTGAAGTGTGTGTACCGCAGTCAATCAGGCAAGTTTTGCCATCGACTGTAATCCCATAGACGCTGCAAGTGTCTTCAAGGAAGAAGAGGCGATCTGTTAACTTTTTTAACATGGTGGGACTCCTCACGGGGTTGTCTGGTCTGAATGGATTCGACACATGACGTGCGTCAAAAACGTGCCATGATACTGGCTAAGAATTCATCCTTCCGTGATTTGAGAATCTCGGGGGTCAAATCCCTCACTCCAAACTCAATCCAAGGCGGATAAACATTGACCTCCGAATCACCACCAACAATGGCGGTCAAATCCCAATACGGATGATATTCAAAACCAACACCGGCGAGGGATTGATACGCAGATAAAAATCGGTCCGCAGCGGCTGCACCATAGAGATTGACCAGATTTCCTCGGCAATGCGCAAGGTCAACGCACACAGAACCTCGACAAGCATTGACCCAATCAACAATTCCACTGATTGTGCCATTCTGCCATAGGACATTGGTCTGGTGATAGTCACGATGCAAAAAGCACACGTCTGCTTTGGCGTCGGCTTCCAATCTGGGTGAAAGTTCCAGGACGATTTCAATTGCCTTCTTCCATAAGTGAGGTTGTGTTGACCAACGTGGCGTTCGGAGGTCGGAGAAATCATTCCAGCTAAAGTAGCGCCACGGAAAGGTGTCCGCTTTAATCGTGTGTATCGTGAAAAGCGTATCAGCCAGTTGATACAGCCATTTTTCCATGTCTACGGGTTTCAACTCCACTCTGCCTGGCAACTGCGTCATCAATACCGCAGGAAGCCCGCAATGCGTTCCTTTCTCGTCGCAGGCAACCAGTTGAGGAATCGGCAAGTTGGATTGAGCCACTTTTTCGAGGCTTTTCGCCTCATGCCTCGCCAGGTCGGGTTCCTCGGCTAACCAGTCCGCGTGAGTGAATAGACGTAAAACCAGGTTGAGTTCTTGCTTCGAGCGTTCGGCAGAAATGCTGTATACGGATGATGAGGTTGCCCCTTTGAGCCGACGAATCGCTTGAACTGTCGTGCCGGATCCGACCGAATTTTTGACCCACTCCAGGGCATCAGGGAGAAACTCATTCGCATCCTGTAATCGAGTCAAGCTAAATTCTCCTCTCCCGCCAACTGTTCGAGGGAGAATTGGGTATGGGTCAAATCTCGACGGCCTTGCCCGTCGCCATCGATTCAAACACGGCATCGATGACTCGCATCTGATTGATGCTGTTCTCCGGCGGAATTCTGTGCGGTCCTCCGGTTTGAAGACAATCGCACAAGTGCCGCAATTGATGCGCGAACTGGAAGGTCGATTCAAAGTTGATGGACTCGACACCGCCCTGGCTGTGGTGTTCCAGAGTGACGGGCTGGTTTTCGTTATTCCAAACCTTGTCCATTCGGATCATGCCCGCCCTTCCGCAGATCTCGGCATATTGGCCGCCAGCGGCATTGAACCCAACGGAAATCTGCGCGGTGCGATCGTTCGGAAAGACCAGCAACAGGTAAGCGGCGTCCTCCACTTCAAGTCCCGGTTGCGACGCAGCGAAGACCCGAACCGGCTCCGTGCCAAAGATAAAGCGGGCGTGATGGATGCAATAACAGCCGAGGTCGTAGATACTGCCGCCGCCTTTCGCCTTGTTGAAACGCCAATTGGCTTCCGGCTTCCGCGTCTCGGGGCCACCGCCGCCACCGCCCGAGCAAAACGTGCTCCGAACCGTCATTACCTCGCCGATCGCGCCGGCATCCACCAGCTCTTTCGCTTTGAGGTGCATCGGGTGATGGCGGAATTTGAAGGCTTCGGCGAGGAGGATGCCGTTTTCTCTGGCGGCGGCGACCATCTGTTCCGCTTCCGCCGCCGTTGAGGTAAACGGCTTTTCGCACAGGATGGCTTTCACTTGTCGCGATTTAGAAATCTGAATCCCGGTTTCGGCATGGTACGCGCCCCAGTTGCAGATGATGGCAATGTCCAGGTTTTCGGTCTGGAGCATCTCATCTAAATCGAGGTATCGGTTGGCGACGCCGAATTCTTCTCCATAGCGATTCAACGCCTCCTCTGAAACATCGCAGATGGCGCTAAGTTCGGCGCAGTCAACTGCTTTGCAGGCGTTGCCATGTGCCCGCGCAATGCCGCCGCTTCCAACAAGACCGACGCGGTACGTATGTGCTGACATCGCTTCATCTCCCTTTGTTTCCGTTGATGGCGAAGCACTTCATGTGCCTCACTTTAAAGACGATTCCAATCAAATACCGCTGAAAGGTACTGCGCTTTCTTTGAAGTCAGGCCGGTATAGATTTCTTGGCAGTCCGCCGGCGAAGCGAGATGCGTGAGCAGCGGTTCGACGATGATGCGATCTTCGGCGATCCAGTTGGCAAGCTGCCGGTAGTTTTCGACGATGTTGTGGCGGCACCGATCCACGTCGTGCGGCGGCCATCGCCATTCCAGCGAACCGATCATCCGGATGGCTTCCAGGTGGATTCTCAGCAGCATCGGCGTGGCGTCAAAAACCGCCTTCGCCCGCGGGCTGCCGAGCAGAATCGTCTCTCCGTAGCGACGTGTGAGCATGACCGCCTCGGCGACCAGTTCACTGACGCCGATTGCCTCGATGGCGATGTGAACGCCTTCTCCGCCGGTCCAGTCCATGACGTATTCTTTCAGATCTGTTTCGTTCGGATTCACTACCCGCTTGATGCCGCACGCCTTCGCTTTCTCAATCCGAAGCGGACTAATCTCCGAAGCCAGAACGTCCGCCCCTGCCATCTGAAACAGTTGCGCAGCGAAGTTGCCGACCAGCCCCTGCCCGATTACCAAAACGGGATCGCCCGGTTGGACGCTGGAGGATCGGAGCGCGCTGATGCTCACCCCGGCCATGCGCGAGTAGACGATTTTCTCTCCCGGCGCATCCTTCGGCACCGGCAACGCAAACCGGCCGGCATCCGCCTTGACCAGCGAAGCGTGATTGGAAAAGCTCAACACGCGATCTCCGGGCTTGCACATGGTGACGCCCGATCCAATATCGAGCACTTCGCCCAAGTGACCATAGCCGGTGTTCATGGGATACGGGCTGCGATTCTCCTGAAACGGCATCTCCCTGACCAGGCCGGTAAACCCGGCGCCCTCTGTCCCTGCACTGACAACAGAGTATTCCGCCTGTACCAGGGCCTGGTTTGGAGCGAGCGCGTTGTCTATCTCGCGTTCAAGGAGCTCCGCCTTGTTTGCCTCGGTAAAAACAATCTGATGTGTCTTCAATGATTTCTCCTTCCTCAAATATCAAAGTTTCATAGAGCCTAAGTTCCAAAGATGATTCTCTATTTCTAACGTGAGTTCGACGTAAGAAGCCAGTGTTGGCGCGTTGTCCTTCGAAGGGCTGATTGAGTTCAATCCGTGTCTCTTTTCTGACCAAGTTGCATCAATGCCCCAATGTCCGCTTTGAGGCTGGAGAACGTGCCCGCCTGTATTGACCGCTGAACTCCCCGCATCAGACTCAGGTAGAAATGCAGATTATGTAGCGTATGCAACCGATGAGCGAGGATCTCGTTCTCCACGTACAGATGGCGGAGGTAGGCACGGGTGAAATTTTCGCAGGTATAGCAGACACAGTTCGGATCTAGCGGCGTGAAATCTGTCTTGTACTTCGCATTTCGGATTTTGATGCCGCCAACCGTCGTGAAGAGTGAACCGTTCCGCGCGTTACGTGTCGGCATCACGCAATCGAACATATCCACGCCACAGCTTACACCGTAAACCAGATCCTCCGGGGTCCCCACGCCCATCAGGTAACGTGGCTTATCTTTCGGCAGTGACGGGGCGACGTAGGCTAAAGTTTCGTACATCCGATCTTTCGCCTCCCCGACACTCATCCCGCCAATGGCATAGCCGGGGAAACCAATCTCCACCGTGCCTTCCGCACTTGCCTTCCGGAGCGCCTTCTCCATTCCCCCTTGCACGATGCCGAACAGCTGCTGATTGCGATTACGATGGGCCTTTTTGCAGCGGCTCGCCCAACGCAGCGTCATTTCCATCGATTTTTGGATGTATTCGTAGTCGCTGGGCTGCGGCGGGCATTCGTCGAAGGTCATGATGATGTCTGCACCAAGCGTGTTCTGGATCTCGATCGAACGCTCTGGACTGATAAAGTGCTTCGACCCGTCAATCTCGGACCGGAATTCGACGCCCTCCTCCGTAATTTTGCGAAGCGGGCCCAAGCTGAAAACCTGAAATCCACCGCTGTCCGTGAGGATGGGTTTTTTCCACGCCATAAATTTATGCAAGCCGCCCGCCTGCTGGACGATCTGGGGGCCTGGACGCAGATAGAGGTGATAGGCATTCCCCAGGATAATTTCGGCGCCGAGTTCGACGAGATCGCGTGGAGTGCAGGTCTTGACGGTCCCCCGTGTGCCGACCGGCATAAAGATTGGGGTGTTGACAATCCCATGCGCTGTCCGCAACTTCCCGACCCGTGCTTGCGTCTGATTGTCTTCGTGGATAATTCTGAATTTGTTATCCGTCATCTTTGCGTCCCAAAAATGTGACTGTTCGGCTTGTCTTTACAGGGAAATCATGAATCCGGTAGGGCTGAAATTTTGCTCTTGATAAAATCAACCACTTCAGCTTCACATCCGCCAAAACGCACATAGACGCCCCGGAAGTTTTCAAGTCGAGAGGGTTTAGCGAATGAGCTCAGTAAAACTCCGTTGCGATCAATATAAAAGCTGCGAAAGACAGACCACGGCTTTGTCAATCGAGAAAATAGCGCTGTGACGACAAGCCGGTCATCGTAGAACTCGTATCGGAAGGGAATGAAATAACGGTATAGGGAGCCAATTAAAAAGACCGTTGAAAGGAGAGTAATGGAAGCGGAGTGAAACCCCCAATAGACGCCTGAGAAAAAAAGCGTGAGAAAGAGCGAGAGGATAACAGATCGTTTCCAATTATCACGTAGTGGGTGCACAACCCAAGCCTGTCGAGGGGTATCGGGATCGGACATCGGCGGATTTGCGGCGTGAGGACATGAGCGGAGTAGCAGTTTGATACTTTGAACGCGGTCAAGCGTAAAACGCAAGCCGATCACGTTTTACGCTCCCACGATACGAGATACGCAAAGGGCGAGACGAGCTCGGCCGTGCCGGTTCGGAAAATGGGCGAACGCGTGTTACTTCGCGGTATCTTCTGAGCTATCAGATGCTTCAGACGTTTCGCCTGCGCCTTCGGATGTCTCGGCTGTTTCCGAAGCGGTTGCGAAGTATGAATTCATCTACGTGCTGGATGGTCAATTTCCAGACGCCGCAAGCAAACTCAAAGAGCTGCAGAAGCTGGGAGAGCCGATCGGAATCGTCCAGCTTGCCAAAT
>JAPUIP010000211.1 GCA_027296925.1 Candidatus Poribacteria bacterium
CGCAGTGGTCACAGTGAATCTGATCCGTTTCCCATTCGACGGCGCCTTTACAGACCGGACAGACAACAATCTCTTGAAGCGTTTTCTTCGATTGCCGTCGCTGTTTGACTAACATCGATTTCGCCTTGAAAACAAGCTGTCTTGGAACCGCACGCTTGACGAGGGACAACCATTTTTGCCACGGTGAGATACATGCCACCCGGCTGAGCACCGCCTCGATCATCTCTGCGGATTCTAGGTCTAACGGCGATGTGTCTGGAGGAAGGATCTGATAATCGATCTTCCCCACCCATTCGTACTGCACCAGGAAAAGACTGTGGTGGGTTACATGAAACCGCGCAAAATTCTTGTCATGCGCCGCCAGAGCGTGAAAAAGCTGCCCGAATTGATCCCGTGTTACTTTTTTCTGAATCACTAGCCGTCCATCAATCAGATTGACCAGCCAGTTATGATAGGGCCAACCGTAGAGCCGTTCAGCGATTTCAGAGGGAGTCTCAATATAGCCCCGCGAGGCGACGCGCATGAGTTCAGCAATAAGTCGGTCGGGCTCTTCGACGTGCTCTAATACATGTGAGCAGATCACGTAATCAAATGAACCATCTGCGAACGGTAGATACTCCCCATCTGCCTCAAGGATGGGGCGATCCGTGACGATATTTCCGCCGCGTTGGGTGTCATCGTCGATGAACTTATCGCACAAAACATCAGAGCGGATTTTCGGGTTATGTCCGCTCCCGATTTCGAGAACAAAATCGTCGGATCGGATGTTCATATTGGGCTCACCACGCTGATGTAAAACGTTCACGGTGGCCGTCGTTAACTACTTTTCAGGTACGCTCCACCGGGTCTCTCCGAGAATCGCCATCGCCGCCCAGTAGAATGCGATTGAAAGGGGAATTAACCCCCAGACAGAAAAGTGATCGCGCAGGAACATCAGGGCCAAGCCCATCGCTGTAGCGACGAGGATCGCTTTGATTGCAAAGCCAACACGGGCTAATTGAGCGATATTCCGGGAGATATAGATTACACCGACAAGTACGAGATAGGTTTCACTGAAGATCATCGTCACGGCTGCACCCACATGGCTGAAACGGGGGATGAGGATAACATTCAACGCGATGTTGAGTAGCGCCGTCGTCCCCATGAGGAGGCTGAAGGCACGACGTTTGTCAGCAGCCCGAAGCACGGTATGCACCAGAATTGTCAGGAAGTTTAAGCCGCCGGCCCAACTCAGCAGGGACAGCGCCGGGGCAATCGTCTTCCGGTCATAGCGCGGAAATAGCGTTAGCGCAATCCCCCGCCCCAACGCTGCCATGCCAACGGCAAAAGGTGCCCCCATCAGAAACACCCACCGGAAAGCGTGAGTATATACGGCGGTAAAATCGCCCTTCTTATCCTCGAAGCTGCGCGACATGACTGGAAACATCGCCCCCATAAAAGCGCCGGGGAGCCTTGTGAACGCATGGACAAACGTGTAAGCCAGTCCGTACCAGGCGGTCGCTGCCACCCCATGTGGAGACAGCCTTGAGAGCATGATCACATCGATCCGCAAATAGATCAGGTTGAAAACATTACCGAGCGCGAAGGGAAGTGCTTGACTCATCAGCCGCCGCCAAACCCCGAAATCCAGATCAAAGCGTAGCGAGGTGAACCTTTTGAGAACAATGCCGGTACTCAGTACCAGATTAACAAAACTCGCGATTAATACAATCACGCAGAAGTCAACGATATGTATTCCATGAAAAATAATCCCCAGCCCGCCGACCAGGACAACGACCGACCTTTCCACCACCACTGTGAACGCTTCATACTTCATCTGCTCAAACGCTCGGAAAACACAACGAAAGAGTTGGGCGATGGCGTTGATCACTTCTGCCAAGCCAAGAAGTTGGATCATCCGCAACGTTGATGGCGGATAACCCAGCAGATAGCCCACCCCAACCATTAATCCCCACGCAACGATCGAGAGGAGGATTCGGATAATGAGGGCGTTGCCAACGAAATGCCGAGCCTGTTGAAGATGCAGCGTCATCTCACGGATCAAAGGCCCTTGCATTCCCAATTCGATGACGCTTGCAATCATGTTGGTGACGAACACCGCCAGAAAGTAACTGCCCAACGCCTCTTCGCTGAAGTAGCGAGGCATGATCAGAAGCGTCAAGCCAGACGAGAGGAGTCCTACAAGATGGGCCAGAAAGAGTGCAGATGCGTTCTCAAAGACACGATTCATACCACTCCTCTGAAAATAGGCACCAACAGATTGCTCGCTCACCGATTTTCATCATTGAGCAAATGCCTATGAAAGTTACTGGAGAGATGGCTGACAATATTAATAAAGCACTTCAACGAACCGGCGCAACTCAAGCTCCAGATCCTTCGCAAGCTCCGGCTGTTCATCCACGAGGTTATTGAGTTCGTATAGGTCTGCCTGTCGATTATAGAGTTCTGGCTTCGGTGGAGTTTCCAGGCTTCCGACGAGTGTGCAGGAGATTGCGCCGAGAGTGCCCGGCATGGTTTGTTCAACTTTGGGAAGCGTTGGCAACCACCAGATGTAGCTCCATTCTGGCGTTCGTATACTCCAGGATTTGAGATAAAACCCGGTGTAGGCGTAGTCGCGGATGCGCTCGATCCGATCTGACATAAGCGGAAGCAGGCTATGACCGTGCAGGTGTCCAGGTCCAGAAACGCCCAAGAAATCGAGAACTGTCGGCATAATGTCCGGCGGTTGGGCAAAGGCCGGCTGACGCTGACCACTTCCGATTCCCTCCGGATGGCGCACAATCAAGGGAATATGCACCAATTCCTCATAGGGCCAGGGACGCGCTTTACGGACGATGCCGTGTCCCCACTTGCCTTCGCCGAGGGGTTCGCCATGGTCTGACATGAAGATAATGAGTGTGTTGTCAAACATCCCGAGGTCTCGCAAACGATCAAAGAAGATGCCAATCCATTTGTCCACTAATGAAATCTCGCCGGCGTAGAGGGCCTGAACGCACTTCTGATCCGCCTCTGAGAGGTAACCCGCAACCTCGCCGGGGATTGGATGAATCAGTTCCTTTCCGTTGTACTCCGGCTGATACATGCGATTGAAGGGCGAGGGTGGATCCCAGGGTTCATGCGGATCAAAGCAATCCATCCACAGGAACAACTGGTCTTTCTTCGGCTGACTCTCGATCCAGTGGAGTGAGGATTTAACGACTTGCGCAATAAAATGATCTTCATCACTTTTCCAATGCGCGCGATTTCGCAGATACTGTTCCAGTTGATCGCGAACCCTCGATTGCGCATCGGGGTCGCCGTTATCCTTGTGGTACGCATCAACATCAACCGCGATGGAATCATCGAGGATATACGGATCGCCCTCCTGCCCGCGGATGAAGTGAACGTAATCGAAGCCGCGTTCAAATGCCATCTGAGGCTTGTGCATGTGGTAGGTATCGGTGATGAGCGCAGAGGTATATCCCGAGCTCCATAACACTTCCGCCAAAAGGATATCGTCGTGCTCCAGACGCTGCCACCCGCGAAAAGGAAAAGTGTAACGCCCCGTAAACAGCGAAGTGCGCGTCGGGATGGTTGGCAAGCCTTCCGAGAATGCCATATCAAAAACGCAACTCTCCGTTGCGAACCGATCCAGGCTGGGAGTCTGAATCCACTCATTCCCGTAGCAACCCAGATGATCCACGCGCAAACTATCTGCCATGATGACGATAACGTTCATGATTTTTCTCCCTGAAAGCCGTTACTGTTGAAGAACGTACCCGCATTTTTGCTGATCCTGAGTGCAGACCTATTTTAGGATCATGCCAACCGATTGCGGATTAAAAGGCATTGAAGATTGAAGATTGAAGATTGAAGATTAGAAAGCAAAGTCAAAGGCCAAGGCAAGAAAAGCTTAATTGCTTAATTGCTTGCTTGCTTGATTGCTCGATTGCTTGATTTATCGTCAGAAGACGTGACAGACACTTCATTGGAGAAACCAGTCGATCGTTTCGCGCAAGCCCGTTTTGAGATCGACCTGCGGCTCATAACCAAGCAGACGCTTCGCCTGGCGAATATCCGCGCGCGAGTGTCGAACATCACCGGGGCGCGGCGGCCCATGGACGGGTTTGGCTTCCGCTTCCATCATCTCACCGATGATGTATGCAAGCTGGTTGATTGACGTCTGTTCCCCGCAACCGACATTAAAGACTTCTCCGGCGACACCTTGCGCCTCACAGGCGAGAAGGTTTGCCTCAACAGCGTTCGTCACATAGGTAAAATCACGCGATTGCTCGCCATCGCCTTCGATCATTGGCGAGTCGCCGTGTAGATACGCATGAATGAACTTGGGAATGACAGCGGAATACTGAGAGGTCGGATCTTGACGAGGACCAAAAACGTTGAAATATCGTAACGCAACGGTTTCTAAGCCATAGATCTGCGTAAAGACACGGCAGTAACATTCCCCAACATATTTGGTGATGGCATAAGGGGAGACAAGTTGCGGCGGGAGGTCTTCCGATTTAGGGAGTGTCTTTATATTTCCATAAGCTGATGAAGAAGCCGCATAAACGACACGTTTTACTCCCTCATCTCTTGCGGCAACAAGAAGGTGCAAAGTTCCGTTGATATTCACGTTGTTACTCAAAATTGGATCCGCAACAGATTTAGCGACTGAAGGCCAGGCGCCTTGATGGAAAACATAATCAACCCCTGAAACCGACTTGCGGACCGCATCCAAATCCCGAAGATCTGCTTTTATAAATTCGACCTGATCCTTTACGTGTGCGATATTCTCAACTTTACCCGTTGAGCAGTTATCGAAGACACGTACCCGCTGACCTTTCTTTACGAGCGCTTCGACAAGGTGGGATGCGATGAAACCGCAGCCACCCGTAACCAGATAATGTGCCATTAAAATACTCCTCTGAATTTTCCGTTGAAGTTCCGCAAGCCTCTGCCAATTTCTCTTGCTTTTCAACCGAGTTTCTTGGTTACCCGCTCGTATAGAATTCAAACCGCGTCGTGGAAATACGTAACCTCTCTAACAGATACAAGGTGTGGATCGACACTTGGGACAACCATTTGCGTAGATTTCCGCAGCGTCAGCGAGGCCAATGCCAAGCAGGCTCGCAAGCGTCGATAGCCACGCAAACACATCCGCAAACTCTGCACAGAGTCGCTCTTTGTTTCGTGGCTCACGGCGAATCTCTTTCGCGAGCTCGCCCACCTCTTCAATGAACCAGACAAATGTGCCATCCACACCACGTTCAGCATCGCGATCAAAGTAGATCTGCTCAATCTGTTGTTGGAATTCTTGAATCGTCATTGATTCCGTTTTCGAGCTAAAGACGAGTTGATTGCCCAACAGGGAGGAAGGGTAGTGATGTTCACAGTTCCCGAATTCGGATGGTGCGGAATTGCACGGCGCCGTGATCGCCTTGCAACATAAGTGGGCCCTTTGGGGGATTGTCGTCGCCGAGTTGACCTCCCGTTGGGCCATTGATCACCACGTTATCGTGAATCGTTTTCCCGTTCAAAATGGCTGTCAGAGTCATGCCCTTGAGCGTGATGTCGATCGTCTGCCACTCTCTCGCGGGTTTGCTTGCCTCGACATCTACATGCTTCTGGTTATAGAGCGCGCCATTCTCCGCTGGATACGAGTAGGTCTTCCCCAGACTGTCCAGAATTTGGAGCTCATATCGGCCGCGGAGATAGATACCGCTGTTGCTATCCTTCGGTACCAGGTATTCGATGTGCAACTCAAAATCGCCGAACTCATCCTCGGTGATGATGTCTACCCCTTTACCGGTGTTATCGAGGATACCATCGCGTGCGACCCATTTGTGTTCCCGATCGGGATGCCGCATCCGCCAACCGGTGAGGTCTATGCCGTTGAAAAGTTGGTTCCACTCGCTTGCCATAAGTGCGATCTCCTTCATTTTCAATGTAAGGTATGAAGTGTGATGTTCGTCATGTGTAGATGTCCATCAGTCTTGCGAATTATAACAAAACATAAAAGGCATTATCAAGAAGAAAGGGTTTAGCACAGAGAGGCCCCATTGGGCTCAATTTAAGCCAGAATCGAATCGGATCAGACAATCCAGCAATTCCCCTCCTTCACGTTTTTCATAGATCTTCCCTCGAATTCGTGATACCATCCCCCGGTATCTCTGGTATACAAGGTGAAAAAGCGATGAACACAAAACCAAATATCGTTCTGATTTTGAATGATGATATGGGCTACTCGGATCTCGGCTGTTACGGTGGGGAGGTCCGAACACCAAATCTGGATCGGCTTGCCGGTGGCGGTTTGCGGTTCACCCAATTCTATAATACCGCCCGTTGCTGTCCGTCGCGTGCGTCAATGTTGACCGGACTCCATCCCCATCAGACAGGGGTTGGACACATGATGACTGACGATGATTTGGACGGTTATCGCGGCGACCTGAATCGCCGTTGCGTCACGATCGCCGAGGTACTCCAATCCGCCGGTTATGGCACCTACATGAGTGGGAAATGGCACATCAGCCGCCATACGGACCCGGATGGACCCAAACACAGTTGGCCCTGTCAACGCGGCTTCGACCATTACTATGGGATTATCACGGGTGCCGCCAATTACTGGAAACCGAATACGCTAACGCGGGATAATACTGCGATTCCGCATGACGAGTTGCCGGAAGGGTTTTTCCTGACCGATTCGATCAGCGATGAAGCGTCGACGTTTATCCGAAACCATGTGGAGGAAACACCGGAAAAGCCGTTCTTCACCTATGTCGCCTACACGGTGCCCCACTGGCCGCTACATGCCCATGAAGAGGACATCGCGCGATACAAGGGCCGTTTCGAGGCCGGTTGGGATGCGCTGCGCGAAGCGCGTCTGCAGCGGATGCGAGAGATGGGCATTTTGGACGAGTGCTGGGCGTTGAGCGATCGAGACCCAACGCAGCCCCCCTGGGAGGAAGCAGAGCACAAGGAATGGAATCAGCGACGTATGGAGGTTTACGCCGCTCAGATTGATCGGATGGATGGGGGGATCGGTCGAATCGTGTCAGCGCTGGAGGGGACCGGCCAGCTTGACAACACATTGATTCTCTTCTTAGCCGATAACGGTGGGTGCGCGGAGGAAATCCAGATCCCTGCACGCGGAGTGGAGGCAGACGGACTTATTGCTACCGCAACTACCCATGATGGAATGCTGGTATACAGGGGAAATGATCCGACCCGCATGCCTGGGCCGGAAACGACCTATCAGAGTTACGGCGTCCCCTGGGCGAATCTTTCTAACACGCCATTTCGTGAATACAAACACTGGGTTCACGAAGGCGGCATCGCGACGCCACTGATTGTCCATTGGCCTGATCGCATCCAAACCGGCGGAGAATTGCGTCATCAGCCCGGACAACTACCTGACATTATGGCAACCTGCCTGGAGGTCTCCGGCGCCGAATATCCGGAGGAATATAACGACACCCCGAGCTACCCCCTGGAAGGCACAAGCTTAGTTCCTATCTTTGATGGGGAAGACAATCAGAAAGCGGTCCTCTACTGGGAGCACGAGGGGAACAAGGCGGTCCGACGAGGAAAATGGAAGCTGGTTTGTAAGTATCCCGGCTCCTGGGAGCTTTATGATATAGAAACCGACCGCACGGAGCTCAACGATCTTTCTGAGGCGCAGCCGGAAGTTGTTGAGGAGTTGAGCCGCTTGCATCAAGCCTGGGCGGACCGCTGTTTTGTGAGACCGTGGGATGAGGTTTTAGAAAAGAAGTCAAGATGATATTCTAAAGGGCATGTTCCAGTTTTGGCAATCATTAGGAAAGGTTTTCCCGCTAAGTGAGCCGAAATTTTATCCGCGAATTGACGCGAGTTTTACGCCAAGAAATCTGCGAAAATCAGCGAAATCCGCGGATAAGACCAATTGCAGGTTGAAATGAGACTGTTATGACCTCATTCCAACCTGCCCCATCAAGTCGAGCACCAACTCTCCTCACCCCTGAACCTTTGCGAGGCGGGGAGATCGGAGATTGCGCCATACGGATCAAGTTAAGCATCTCTCTGTAAGTCACGTCACCCGACGCGCTGATCTTAAGATCGCGCTCAAAGCCAAAGTCGTCTGAAGACGACTGGATTTTAGTCCACTTCAGTGGACTTGAGCATATGAGCCTGAACTTGAGTTCAAGGCGTCCGGAACGGACAAATTCTACAACAAAGACCTTAAGTTGATCCCAATGGGGTACTTGTCCTGAGCCCCCATAGGGATCAAGTTAAGAAAAAAGTTGTGGGATTTG
>JAPUIP010000212.1 GCA_027296925.1 Candidatus Poribacteria bacterium
CGTGACGTTCAACGATTGTCACAAGTGTGAATCAATGGTCATGCGATTTTGGATAACCCACGAAGCCAGTGGTTACGTCCTATGTATAGCATTACCCGTTACCCGGACTCTGCGACAAACACCGCCTTGAACCTTTGCCATACTGTTTTTCGTTGCCGCATCTCGGAAATCATCTGCTGGGAGTCTAAGAGTTGCTCGGTCAATGCACCGATGTTCTTTTGGGACATGGCGACGACTTGGGTGAGGTGGCTCACTTGTTCTCGGAGGTGTCGTATCTCAGAATCCGCCCGTTCTATCTGCGCTTTGAGATGGTTATCCGGTTCCTCAGTGGCTTTTCCTTGGCGCAACGCTGAAAGATATTCGGTGATAAGGATGGACATCGTTTTGTTTTCACGTTGGGCGTACATTTTCACCCAGTTGTGCAAACCGGCGTCAATCCGCACTGCAATTCGGGACTCTTTGGATTTGTCGTTCATGTCACTTCCACGTTGTTTCCACAAGAATAGGGAGATAGGCACACATGTTTGCACAACAGAACGTCGAACACCCGATCACGGTTTCAAAGGAGGGATTGATGATTTGGATACGGCTTGGCCTACTTCTGAGCGTATGGTTTGTCCTCGCATCGATAACATTTATGCCGATAATAGAAAGCGCCTCTGCCGCTCAGGTGCCAAACGCTCAACTCGAACCAAGCCACCACAAGATGCTTGAGACTCTCAAACGGATTGCGGAATGGACGGAAGAGGAGAATCCCTATCTTGGCAATTATAGGGTTCGTCAGTTGCGGGAGCAGTTGGCGAACCTCGGCGAAGGCGCGAGTGCTCACACCCGATGGATACTTCATTTAGAGGCAGGACAGGCGGAATTGAATATGGGTCACCTCCAAGCGAGTATTGAGCAGTTTTCTCAGGCGTATCAGCTTGTCCCCAAAGCCCAGGTTGATACATTGAACCTTACAGCGTTCCGACTCGGCGTCGCGTACATGAGGCTGGGCGAGACCCAGAATTGCTGCCTACGTCATACGCCCCAAAGTTGTATCGTGCCGATTCAATCCGGCGGATTACACACGGAGTTGGAAGGCTCAAGCAAGGCGATTGAGTATTTTCGCGAAGTGCTGAACAATTCACCCCAAGATACACACTTGCATCTGAAAGCCAGATGGTTGCTCAATATTGCATATATGACCATCGGTGGCTATCCCGATGACGTGCCTGAAGGATACCTTATCCCGCCAACTGCTTTTGAATCCAACCTCGATTTTCCCCGTTTCACCAACATCGCGCCGAAACTCGGTTTGGACACCTTCAACTTATCCGGTGGCGTCATCGTTGATGACTTCGACAACGACGACTATCTGGACATCGTAACTTCGACATGGGACACGACCGGCCAGATGCGCTTTTTTAGAAATAACCGCGATGGGACGTTTTCGGATCAAACCTTACAAGCTGGTTTGCTGGGCTTGTACGGCGGATTGAACCTAGAGCAAGCTGATTATAACAACGACGGGAATCTGGACATTCTGGTGCTTCGCGGGGCTTGGATTCGCATTATGGGTCAGCATCCAAACTCACTACTTCGCAACAACGGGGATGGTACCTTCACGGATGTGACTTTTGAGGCCGGGCTCGCTGAAGTCCACTACCCCACCCAGACTGGCGCATGGGCAGACTACGACAACGACGGGGACCTCGACCTCTACATCGGAAACGAGACAACACCCGACATCACCGCGCCTTGCCAACTTTTTCGCAATAACGGCAACGGTACTTTCACCGATATTGCATTTGATGCGGGTGTGGCGCATTACGGTTTCACCAAGGGCGTCGGATGGGGCGATTTCGACGGCGATCGATTCCCCGATCTTTACCTGTCAAATTATGGCGCGAACCGTCTTTATCACAACAACGGTGACGGTACTTTTACCGATGTTGCGCCTCAACTGGGTGTGACCCGGCCGAACATGAGTTTTCCGGTGTGGTTTTGGGATTTCGACAATGACGGCGTTGTGGATCTGTTCGTCAGCAGCTACACCGGAACGGTCGAGAATGTTTCGGCATACCACGTCGGCGTCCCCGCTAAGTTCGAGTTGCCCAGTCTGTACCTCGGTGACGGTCGCGGTGGATTCGAAGATGTCGCCACAGAGCAAGGTTTGACGTATCCAATGCTGGCGATGGGTTCGAATTTCGGCGACTTAAACAACGATGGATACCTTGACTTTTACCTGGGTACAGGGGATACGTCCTATGAGAGCTTGGTCCCCAATCTCATGTTTTTGAACCGGGCGGGCAAAAGGTTCGTCAATGTAACGATGGCCGGTGGCTTCGGTCACCTCCAGAAAGGCCATGGGATCGCCTTCGCCGATCTCGACAACGACGGGGATGCGGATGTTTTCGAGCAGATGGGTGGTGCTTACCCCGGGGATAAATTCAGCAACGTTTTATATGAGAATCCCGGTTTCGATAATCACTTTATCACCATCAAACTGGTTGGCGTTGAATCCAACCGTTCGGCAATTGGCGCACGTATCCACCTCCAGATTATCGAAGATGGGAAAAAACGGTCGATCTACAGGCATGTCAACAGCGGCGGTAGCTTCGGCGCAAATCCACTTCGGCAGACGATTGGACTTGGTAGAGCTTCAAAAATCGAGCGGCTTGAGGTCCTCTGGCCAACCACCGGCCTCACGCAAACCTTCCACAACGTGGATGTCGATCAGTTAATTCAGATCGTCGAGGGCGAAGAGCAATACACGACTCTGACACTCAAAAAACTGAAGTTGGGCGAAAAACGTTTGAAAAAGTAGCATAGGACTGGATGCTTTGAGTATACGCGGCGATTGGTTTGAATTCCACCAAGTTGTTGGCTAATGAGAATCCCATGACAGGCACATCAAACATGACACAATACGCAAAAGGAGATTCTTGTGCTGAAAAGATACCGAGTTGGAATAGTTGGGTGTGGGCATATTTCTCGCACCCACATGCATGCTTATCGAACGGTGTTTGCGACTGATGTTGTTACCGCTGCTGAGGTTGTTGAGGACAGACGACAAGCATTCTCTGAGGAATACCGGATCGCAACGCTATACAACGATTACAGGGAAATGTTGGATAACGAAGATCTGGACATCATTTCAGTTTGTACCCTGGCGGACTCACATTGCGAGATCACGGTCGCCGCTGCTGAACGCGGAATACACGTTCTGTGTGAAAAGCCGATGGCACTCGATTTGGAAGAAGCGGATCGGATGATTGATGCCTGCAAGCAGGCGGGGGTCAAGCTGGCAATTGACCATCACAGACGGGGTGATGCTCGCTATCATTTTGCCCAGCAATTGATCGCTGACGGTGCTATTGGTGAACTCCAAGCTATCATAGCGGAGGGAGCAACTGCCGGTGTTGGATTGATGGAGACTGCCACCCATCTTTACGATTCCATCCGCATTTTTGGCGGGGATGTGGATTGGGTGTTTGCCCACATCACGACAAATGGAGATGATATTTCTTCCAACGATATGGTTCATGCGCCAAGCAGAGGCTTGGTTGCAGGAGACAATGCGCCCGCATATTTTTACTTCAAAAATGGCATCTATGCAATGGTTCATTCCTTCGGGGATTTTGGGGTGGAGTTGATTGGAACAAAGGGAAGAATGGTCATCAAAGAAGGCTATAAACCTCGTTCACAGCCGCATCTCTTTGGCATCTGGACGCACGATTCCTCCGAATGGCAGCTTATCACAACGGAACGAGATGAACTCATCACACCGTCCCATTTCAGGCTGGCTTATGCTCGCGTGGCGCAGGAGATGATCGACTGTATCGAAGAAGATCGGGCACATTGTTCCAGTGGAGAGGAAGGCAGAGCCGCATTGGAATTGATTATGGCAGTCTACAAATCACAAAGGACAGGTGCGCGGGTTAAATTACCTCTCGATGTGAGAGTAAATCCCTTGAAATGACCAATAGTTATTGAGACCACGATTTCGCCCGAACAAGAGAGATTCTTGGGTGAATCAAATCCTGTTTAAACTCAATTGTGGAAGGGTTTTGTCCAGCTTCAATGGTCCCTTTTCAAATCAGAGACCTTTCAACCCCTTGCTGTGTAAACATCCTCGTTTTTCAACATGCCCTTTTTCACTCTATTTGGGGTGAAATTGACACGAAAATGGCATGAAATCGACGATTTTGCCTCAAATGGTCTGTATTGAGCAAGGGTACCTTTTGAATCGTCGAAGCTCAATGATAATAAGGGGTTAGGCTGTTTTTGTACAGAGCAGATTTCGCCCCATTCGGGCGAAATCAAGGTCACAAATCGGGTTGGTCGTCTGGGAAAGCTTATATCTTGCGGGGGCAACGGACTCAGGAAAATCATGTCCTTTTCCAAAAAGCCGCGTTGCACGAAGATGTCGTATACGTGGAGTCCAAGCCGAAGGAATGAGCTTTCCCAATATTGGGTCGGCGTGCCACCGACGGCAATGACAACCTTGCCGGACGGAAACAACACAGTCGCTTCCACAAACGGACTTTTTGTGGAAAGGTACAGTTGCTGTCCATCGGCATCTTGCAAGCCGTCCCATAACGCCCGGAATCTCCAGACGCCATCGGTATCCGGCGTGAAACGTGCCTCGAAGCGTCCGGTGGGTGAGGTGATGAATTCTGTGGGCACCTGTTCCTGAATCTCTGTGCCGGGGCGAATCACCTGCAACCGTATCGGTTGATCGGCGAGATTCGGCGTCAGTTGACCGGAAAAACGGAGTTCTTGTCCCGGCTTGACGAAATCGTTGGTCACTTCCAGTGAGATTTGCCCTTCGCCAGCACCGACGTCAAAACTCCCGCTTCGCTCCGTTTCACGATGGTCGGCGTTTTTGGGCCAAACAATCTGGTATTTCCACGTGCCGATAACATTAGCGGAGAACGGCAGGCGTCCGGGGAGGAAGGTGGTGCTGCCGGGCGCGTCGGGAGAAAGCGGCAACGTGAATTGGCGTGATTCGCCAACCGGGGGTTGTAGCGTCACGATTACTTCTGAGGATTGCGGCGGCTTTTCGGTAAATCCGATGGTAACTTCGAGCGTGGCTTCCGCTTCGTAGGTAATCACCGAAGGAGACAAGCGACCAAACAGCAACACGGTCACGGGA
>JAPUIP010000213.1 GCA_027296925.1 Candidatus Poribacteria bacterium
GGGCATCTCTGGTTTGGCACAAGTAAGGGCGTGAGTCGGTATGATGGCAAAAGGTTCACCCACTTTGCCCTGAAGGACAAGCCAATATGGCGGGGTGTGAGCGATGTTTGGGTTGATGGAGCGGGAACGCTCTGGGTGACCACCTGGGCGGACGGTGTCTTTTGCTATGACGGAAATCGGTTCATCAATTTCACAACGGAGAATGGATTGGCGGGAGATGCGGTAAAGTGTGTTTTTGAAGACCGAGAGGGAAATCTCTGGTTTGGGCACGAACGGAGCGAGGGACTGTCCCTTTTCAATCCGTGCGGCTTGAAGAATTATAACGTTGCCAACGGTTTGCCCAATCCCCATGTCAGTGCAATCATGGAGTGCAGCAGTGGAGAACTGTGGATAGGTACGGAGAATGGCGTGAGCCGGCTGGATGGCGCCACCTTTACATCTCTCGTGCGTCTGAAGGGATCTGTTGAGTCAATCTATGAAGATTCAAAGAACCATCTCTGGTTCGGCACCGAACACGGCCTGTTTCGATACGACGGAACCGATTGGACGCATCTGACGATGGCTGAAGGTCTCAGTGATAATTGGATCCATTCTATTATCGAAGATCAAAGTGAGATGCTTTGAGTAGGAACGGCTTCCCAACTGGGACCTGTTCATATCAGTCGATATGACGGAGAGAATTTCACACATTTCCCAACTGTATCTGGCCATAGTAAGATATTTCTGGTCGTAGATCATGATGGGAAGATCTGGATCGGTACGTGGGGTGGCGGCGTTATACGAGTTGACGAAGAGAATGTCACCCATTTCACGGCAGATGATGGTTTGGTGGATGGCTCCGTGCGGTCGATGTTTGCCGATACAAAGGGGAATATTTGGGTCGGAACGAGCTCAGGCCTCTACAGGTATGATGGCACGGCGTTTGTCACAATTCCTGAATTCGACGGTCAGTTGATCATGGCGATTGCCGAAGACCCGTGTGGGAATTTATGGTTTGGCACGGCAAGCCAGGGCACCGTCAAAATGCAGGGAGAGACCCTGATGCCCATAACCACGGATGATGGTCTGCCCAGTAATTATGTCTACGCCTTGTGTGCAGATCGGGAGGGACACGTCTGGATTGGCACCAAAGAGGGATTGACAAAATACACGGCCAATTCCGTCCCGCCCCTGCTTCAGATTGAATCGATTGTCGCTGATGGCGTTGAGACGGGCCCGGAGGAGGCGTCAACCTATGTGGGGCCAAGGAATCTGCAAATCACCTATCGAGGCGTCAGTTTCATCACCCGACCTGAAGTGATGCAGTATTTCTATCAACTGGAGGGACAGGATTCAGATTGGAAGGGCCCCACCAACAAACGGAGCGCCGATTACTTCAATCTTCCGCCCGGCACCTACATCTTCAAGGTCAGAGCAGTGGATCGAGATTTCAATACCTCCGAAACCGCAAGCGTGACGTTTGCCGTCAAACAAGACCCCAATGTGGAACTGTTGCGGCAAACCCGTGAGGAACTCTATGCCACGTATCGAAAACTTGAGACCCAAAATGCAGAACTGCAAACGGCTAAAGGAGAAGCGGAAAAAGCCAAAGAAGCGGCGGATGCCGCTAACCAGGCAAAAAGCCGATTTATCGCCAACATGAGTCACGAGATTCGTACACCGTTGAACGCGATCCTGGGTTATGCCCAGATCATGCAACGTGACCCGGGCAGCCAATCTGAAGTCCGAACCGCACTGGAGACGATTGAGGCGAGTGGGAACCATCTACTGAAGTTGATTAACAACATCCTCGACCTTTCCCGAATCGAGGCGGGGCAAATGTCGTTGCAAGAAACCGATTTTGATCTAGCAGTTCTTATTCAGGAATTGAGTGGGATGTTTCAACTCAGTTGTGAACAGAAGGGCCTCCAATGGCGGGTCGAAGGGGCTTCCGAGCAAGCGCATGAGAAAAAAGACGATGCACCTCATCGTTTTTTCGTGCATGGTGATGAGGGCAAACTCCGGCAAATATTGATCAATCTGCTTGGTAACGCCGTAAAGTTCACCGATTCCGGTGCCGTCATTTTAAGGGTAAGTCAAGAGAACCCAGATCGAGAAGATGAATCTAACCTCGCCCATCGATTCCGTTTTGAAGTGATTGATACGGGCATCGGAATTTCACTGGAAGCACAGGCCAGAATCTTTCAGCCCTTCCACCAGGGCGACGGTCAAAAAGAAGGCGTTGGGCTGGGGTTGACGATTGCCCAAAAACAGATTGAATTGATGGGTGGACAACTGACGCTCGAATCGGCGCCGGGGAAAGGTAGCCATTTCTTATTGACAATTCCGCTCAAACCGGCGGTTGCAGAGATAGTTTCTCCGTCTGCTCAGTGGAGTCGGGTGACGCATCTGGCTGATGGCTACCACGTTAAGGCGCTGATTGCTGATGACGTCAAAGAGAGTCGAGAGGTTTTGGCGAAACTGTTGGCGTCAATTGGCTGTGAGGTGTTGCTGGTTGAAAATGGAGAACAGGCCGTCGAGCTCGCTCGCAATTTGGAATTGGATATCGTGTTCATGGACATCCGAATGCCCATCCTCGATGGCGTACAAGCGGCATGGGAGATCGCTCAGGAGCAAAGGAATCCGCGAATCAAGATGGTTGCGGTGTCCGCTTCTGCGCTCTTCGACGAGCAGCAAACCTATTTTCAAGCGGGCTTTGACGACTTCGTTGCCAAACCGTTCCGCTTTGAGCGGATTTGCGAGTGTTTGGCAAACTTACTACCAATCGCCTATCAATACACCTCAGATACCTCCCAAGACCGCAGAAAGCGATCCGAGATCTATCTGCCGGCCGAACTCATCGAGAGGCTGAAGTCAGCGGCTGAACTCTTAAATCTGACACAACTGAATCGATGCCTCGGCGAAATAGCCAATTTGGGATTCGAGGGTCAACAACTCGCCGAAGATCTGCGTCGCGCGGTTGAAAACTATAACATCGAAGGCATTCTCAGCATTTTGGCTGAAATTCAACAAAGCTCGTCACCGTAAAGAGCTGCAAAGTAATAAGGAGCATGGGTCATGAACTCAAACGGAATCAATACCGTTGCGTCAGATTTGTCTGCACATGTCCAAAAATCGGCGAAGATTCTCATTGTCGACGACGTCCCCGCCAATCTCAATACTTTATACGCCATCCTGGATCGGGCAGGTTATGAGGTCTTGGCGGCTCCAAATGGAGCGATCGCGTTGAAAAATGCCGCACAAGCAACGCCCGACATTATCCTTCTGGATATCATGATGCCGAATCTCGACGGTTATGAAGTCTGTCGCAAGCTGAAGCAAAATCCAGCTACGGCGCGGATTCCAGTCATTTTTATCACTGCCAAAGAGGAAAAGGAAAGCCTGCATCAAGCGTTTCGGGTTGGAGGCGTCGATTATATCCAAAAACCGTTTGAAAAAGAGGAACTGCTTCTTCGTATCGAAACTCACTTAGAGATCTGCCGATTGACGAAACAGCTTTTGGAAAAAAACACCGCACTGACTTTGGCCAATGAACAACTGCGTCTTGAAATTGCCGGGCGCCAACAGGCAGAAGAAGCCCGAGATCAAGCGGAAGAGGCTTTGTCGGTCGCTGATGAACAGTTGAGCCTGATTTCCCAGCGAGAAGCCGAACAATGGGGAATTGCGAGCTTTGTCGGCAAAAGCCAGACCGTTGGCAATATCTTGAAGCAGATTCGCCGACTTCACAGACACGACGCAATCAATGTGTTGATCTTCGGCGAAAGTGGTACGGGTAAGGAACTGATTGCCCGTGCAATTCATTTCGGCAGTGCAAAAGCTAAAGCCCCATTTATTCCGGTCAACTGTTCTGCCATTCCACTCGAATTGGCAGAAGCAGCGTTTTTTGGACATATTCGCGGTGCTTTCACTGGCGCCAATGCTCCCCGTAAAGGCTACTTTGAGGTCGCTGATGGCGGAACGCTTTTCCTCGATGAAATTGGTGACATGCCGCCGGAGTTGCAGGCGAAGCTGTTGCGTGTGATCGAAGATGGCCGCGTCATCCCTGTCGGTAGTATGACTGAGAAACGTGTGGATGTCCGAATCATTGCTGCCACCAATACGGACCTTCAGGCAAAGATGGATGATGGCGTGTTTCGCATGGATTTCTATTTTCGGCTCGCCCAGTTCATCGTCGATGTCCCTCCATTGCGGGAGCGAAGGGAAGATATCCCTTTGTTGACGACGCATTTTATCAAGATGTTTGCTCAAGAGATGGGCATTGAAAACCCAACAATGAGCACTTCTGCGCTTGAACGGCTGATGTCATACCGCTTTCCCGGTAATGTCCGGGAGTTCAAGAACATCGTCGAACATGCGCTGATTTCAAGCAATGGCACAGAGATCCAACCTTCCCACCTTCACTTCACACCGCCCCCAACTGCTTCCCGGAGTGCCGGTCGGTCGCCCTTCCCTATATTCTACGGTGGTCAACGGGTTGATCTTCAGCAGATCTCTCTAAAATACCATTCGTCCATTTCGGCTGATCGCTTCTTCTCTCGTGTCTCACTGGACGTCTTGCTCACCGCTGCTAACGCCGAGGTGAAGTCCCTCGAACGGGCGATCCTGAGGGAGGCGTTGCGACAAAATAACGAAAACCGAGAGCAGACGGCCAAAGTCCTCGGGATCGACCGGAAGACCTTATATCGCAAGCTGAAGGCGCATCAGATTGAGTAACGGGGTATTGACGCCCTAATTTGGGGCATCAATGCCTCATACCATCCGACCCGCTGTGACTTGATCTTTCGCGAGTATCTCTCAATTTTATGGGGCATCAGCGCCCTATTCGCGGCACCCCGGCAATATCAAGCTGCAAACGTAAAGCAGTTAGTAAATTATGAATTGAAAAAACATGGCATCCGATGGCAGAAATCCAACTGACTCTCCTTGCGTCTTCTGCTTTCCGTGCGACGGGTGCCCGGTTTTCCGGGCACAAACCGGGCACCTATTCATCCAGTGTTCATCGGTGGTAAGCCCGATTTTGTGCCCGGT
>JAPUIP010000214.1 GCA_027296925.1 Candidatus Poribacteria bacterium
TATGTTCACCAGGCACAATTCAATCAGGGAGTGCTTCTCGTACATGAGTTTATCCGCAGCATCGTTGAAAACCGTCCACCGTCGATTGATGTACACACCGCAGCAAACTGGACCGCGGCGGGGACGACAGCTCATCAATCAGCGATGCAAGGCGGCGAAAAGGTTGTCATACCACGCTTCGATTAGATGGCATAGCACCAAGAAACTGTTCCGTTGGATATGGTGGGAGCGTACTCGGTCATGACAGGAATCTTGCGGAGGGATTGCCTATGGTCGATGCCCATTTCCGGTCAGGGCGATCGAATTTGGACGCTTTTGCACACGGGCCTAACATTTTCTTTTTCGCCGTCGTCAATTCTGAGTCTATCGAACCTATGACACCATTGTCTAGATAGAAAATCAGTGGATACTACTTAGGTCAAAATTGACACGAAAATGGCATGAAATTGACGATTTCACCTCAAAGGGCGTTTATTGAGCAAGGGGTTTTTGAATGGTCGGGGCGCCGCAAATCGTCGAAGCCCAATGATAATAGGGAGTTAGGCTATTTTGTGCTGAGCAAATTGAGTTCCATTTGGGCGAAATCTTATAAATGGAGGCTTACGATGAATCGGATATTTTTTAGCATCACCTCCGCCCTGTTGATTTTCACATGGGTCTCTTGGGCGAGGGCGATAAAGGATAACACTTCAACTGTTCTGTCAAATAAGTCTTGATAGAACGCGGATGACACGGATTTTCCGACCGAGTTCCCCGATAGCTTCGACATGGCGCATTCCCGCCCAGCCGAGTCCAACAATTGCCGTTCTCAACATCATATTATCTCCTCAGAATGTGATCCGTTTGTTGTTTTCAGGTTAACGTGACACTGATCTTCATTGACTGTTATTTATCTGCTTCGAGCGATGTCGAAAGAGTTTCAGATTTTTCGTCTCGTGGATGAGTTCATAATCCTTCGCTAAGGCTTTTACCGCTTCATGCTTCGGGTCTGCATGCCAGACTAGCATATACTCAATAGGCCCACCGACATACTTGAACTTCCAATTCCCATTCGTGTAGCGGAGCGGGAAATAGCTGTACTTCGGCTCATAGTTGGCGACGTAGTGGCTACCGTTGCCAAGGCAGTAATATGCGGTGCCGTGGTAAAACGGTGACAGATACTTGATTGGTCCGTGGTTTTCGGTTGCCCGCCACTGAGTACCCTGTTCAAGAATCGAAACCGTCGAATCCGGCTCAATAAGATGTGCGCCGGAGGCGAACTCCTTCATATCCTTGTTGAGTAAGTGATAGTCGCGAATCGTCAGACCAAGATGCCATAGTGACATCAAGAGCATGACGCCGATGAGACATCGTTTTGACCAGTTACGTTCCGGTAGAATGAACCAGGGGAGTAAAATCGGGAAGATGAATAGATGTACCCGATCGTTAATCCACGCCGGAGGACCATACTGCCACGGTAGCCAAAAGTAGAGCACGGTTAAGATGACCGCGAGCAGCAGGAAGCCGCCCCTCGCCTCAAGGAGACGCTTTTGACGCACTCGCTGGATGAATGTCCAGACCGTGCAAAATCCGATAAATCCAAGCAGAATCCACGAGATTGGCACGTAGCTGTCGTTGAAGTAAACAAGGGATTTCGCGTTGATGAAATAGTCCCACAGTTCTGCAAAAGACCTATGCTTAGATTCGCGGCTTTCCGGATTGGAGAGCAATGTGTTGAGCAGAATGAAATAGGCGGGCACAAGATAGCCGATAAACTGCGAGAACTTCTTGATATTTTCACCGACCTGAGATAGGTGTGCAAGAAAATGTACGCCCGCCAGAAAAGACAGCGCAAAGACCAACAGCGTGTATGAACTGAAGTGAGAAAAGTAAGTCGCAATCAACAGAAGGTTCAACATCGCCACGTGGACGATTTGAAAATCCTGCCGATGTTTCCACCAATACCCGATTGAAATTAGGCAGAGCGGCACGCTCAGGACAAAACTGTAGAACCCCATCTGCAAGAGGTAGTTGTAGCTGTAAAGAAAGCCGAGCAAACCGAAGATTCGCAGGCGTTTGTCGATTGCCCCAAGCAGATAGTAGAAACTGAGCGGAAACAGCAGGACGATTAACGTCACGAAAATCTTCTCAGCGATGAGGGGCGGAAGAATGTGGAGCGCAACGAAGAAAAAGGCGTAACTGCTCCAATTCGGGAATAACGTCAGGTTTAGATTGTACACCTCGCGAAATGTGGTGAACTGAGGATTATTCCACTCTTTCAGAAGGTAGGCGTTATAAACGTGGCTCAGTCCATCTTGCGTCGGGATAAATTTGAAACACCAAATCGGGACAAGATGCACAACGCAGAGGAGCAGGATGAGTTGGGCCCCGGGGTCTTTCCGTAGCTTCAGAAGCATAGCTGTAGCGACCATACTAACCTACCTCCTCGCGAAATTTTTCAAAGGTTTTGGAAAATCGACCTACTGCTACTTAACTTACCAATCAACCACCGAATTGTCTCTTCTAGCCCTTGCGGTGAAACGCCTCTCGTCGTCACCTGCCCCCATGAGAACATGGTATCGCGCCAACCATCCATCAGGCAGGCGTTGCCGCCTGCGTGTCCCTGCACCAACGAGGTATCATTGATAAGCCGTTGGTCCTTCCACACGCCGCGCGTTGCGACCAACAAGCCAACGCGGGCGAGGTCTTTTGCACTCATCGTCACCCAGCCGCCTCCGCCCTGGACACGATGCCCGTCGATTTCGTAGGGTGGGTCGCAGAACAGTCCATAGCCCGGCATGCCTGGGTACCATTTGCGATTGTCGTGCAATTCTCTGCCCGTATCCCACTCCCAATCTTTGGCCTTGATTCCCATGTAACGGAAGAGTTTTTCGCCGAGCACATCCTTAAGTTCCCTTTTCCAGACGGCTGTCAAAGCCTGCGACAAGCGCCAGCGACCACCGCTGGAATAATGTCTCTGGATTCCCGGTCGGATGTGGGCATAGTTGTCCGCCGTGGGGTCGGATGTCCATGCTGCCCAGTTTGGAACGTCTTGCCGATTCGACCAGTGCCAGCCGTTGCTGATGGGGAACCCACCTTTCATTGCATGCAGGTGATAAAACGTCAGCGATGCGTGAAACCCCTGGTCCATCTGCTTTGCTTCAGGAATCAACTCTCCTTTTCCAGTCCAATATTTGCAAATCGGTTCGTCCACGTTCTTGATTAAGCCTTCGTCAATCGCCAGTTGAAGCGCGAGTGACGTGAACGCTTTGCCGACTGAGGCACTGTTAACCTTGAAGTCCGGGTCGCCGAAGGTCTTCAGCAGATAACCACCCCGCGTGATGACGACACCGTATTTGTGCTGGGGATTCTGTCCCCAACTGCTATGGCCTGACGGTTTCTGGCGTGCAACCCACGCATTCCATTTCTCTACGTCGAGTCCTGCTTCTTCCGGCGCGATGGTCTCCCAATCCTCCTCTGGAAACACAACCCAATCCGGGATGGGTTTCTGCTTCTGCGCTGAGGTCGGCGCAATCGAAGCTGTCATACAGATGAGCATCGTCGTCATCGTGGTTAGCGGCCAAAGCAGGTGTGGTTGTCCAGTCATGTCTGTCTTCTCCTTGATGAAGTTCTCAGAGATCAGCGCCTCAGAGTTCTTTGAAGATTGGTATCATTATCGCTTCGCCTTTTTTCATCGCCGATTCATGGGCGCAAAGGCCGGCTGCGGTCCAGTTGGCTGCTGTCGCTGCATCAATCTTCGGTGGACGCACGTCGATGATGCTAGAAACGAACTCATGAACCATATGCGGCCTGAAATTCCCGGATGGTGTGTCTTGAATGTATTTGGCAAGCGTTTTAGGTGGCCTCTCTGCGAAATCAGGAAGCACGATGCGTTCAGCGGCAGTCGGACGCCCTCGCTGCCCTGGTTTTAACGGGCCTGGTTCGACTTTGTAAAGCATCGGTTGTTCATCGTTGAGTTGCGGCCATTCAAATGCCATCTTATCCCCGTAGGCGTCAAAACGCTCCTGAAAGCCTCGGGTCATCTGGAAAAGGCAGCGGGTGACTTCGCAGACGACGGGAGAATCCTCCAGTTGAAAAATTGCGGTTTGAATGGGGTAGGGGTTGCCGTAGTTGCCTGAAAACTCCTGTGGGAGTCGTCCAGAACCGAGACAGTGAACCTTGACTGCTGGTTTTCCTGCCAAGAACAACAATGGTCCAAGTGCGTGGGTCGAATAGTACATCGGCGGTAGCCCTTTCCAATAATCTGGCCAGCCCTCCATGTTCTGATAATGGGCACCTCGCAGAAACTGGAGTTCGCCCAACGCACCTTTCTCGTATAAATCTTTGACGTATAAAGCAGCCGTTGAGTAGGCGGCTGTCTCCATAAGGGTGTAATGCTTTCTGACTTTGCGCTGTGTCGAAACGATCCGCTCCAAATCTTCAATGTTGAGTGCCATTGGAATCGCACAGGCACAATGTTTGCCTGCGTTCAAAACCGCTAATGTCTGCTCGACGTGCAACGGAATCGGGGTGAGCAGGTGAACGGCATCATATTCGTTGGAGTTCAGAATCGGCTGAAGCGAAGTGAACTGTCGCTCAATATGGTGTTTCTCCCCAACCTGGCGCAGTAACTCAGCATTGGTATCACAGATTGCGATATATTCTACATTTGGGTGGTCTCGGTAGACGGGCACCCACGATGCGCCGAAGCCCAAACCGGCGACAACAAGGCGTATTTTTTTCTGATTCACCAACGGTTCAGCGGTTTCAGATCTGTTTGGTTTGCTCATCGTTTATAGGCTCCTTTTGATATTGATTCTCATGTGACTCCACTTATAATTAACGGTATGGGAACGTCCGGCTTGACTGCATTGTTTGTGGCCAGTTCAGGTGCTTGTGCAGGAATTCGAATGTACGCTGGCCGTTGATGCTGTGACCGCCTTGGAAGAACTCGATTTCGGTGCGCTCGCTCAGCCCGAGTTGGGCGTATAGCCAACGGACTTTCGCGTACTCGTGAGCGACCCAGTGGTCGCGGCCGACAAGGTCGTGATGCCCTCGCTCGACCATGAACGGTCGGGGAACCATCAGGTACGTCATCTCCGCGTAGTCAAAGGTATGGCCGAGGTTCCAATACGGCATTTCCCATTCAATCGTCCGCATAAAGCTGAAGGGTTGGTCAGTCGCAGCGACTTTGCGCGTCCACTGGTTGAAGTCACCAGAGCAAATCGACAGGCAGTACTTTTCGAGAATCGTCGGCACGCGAACGGCCGTTTCACCGCCGTAACTGAGCCCGTAGAATGCGATACGGTCACCGTCAACAAACGGCAGCGTGTCAAGCCACCGCAGGAGCTGATCATGCTGCGTAATGATGAAGGAGAAAAGCGTGCAGCCGATCGCGTTGGCTTTGCGGTCAAGCCATCGGTAGCGATCTTCACCGCGATATAGATTGTGCGGTGCGAACGTGATGAAGCCGCGCTCCGCGAGTTTCGCCGCGAAGTCGTTGTAGGCAGTCTTATGAGCGTCGATCGTATCGCGTGGAACTGCGTTTCGTCCGTGCTGGCAGACGACAACGGGTCGCCGTTCGCCCGACTTCAGATTTTTCGGCACGACCAGCATACCCCACACGAAAAGCTCGTCGAACACATCAAGAACGACATCGTAGGCTTTCCAGTCTTTCGTCTCGGAAACAAGCCGAGTGCGTGCGTCGGGCGGCAGTAGTGGTTCATTGAAGCGGCCCATCGCTTCTTCGTAGAAACGGCGACGGAACGCTTTAGCAGCTTCGATGAATGGCTTGGGCGAGTGAACCGGGTGTCGCCACTCGGTGCTCCAACGCGACTCTGGCAACTGCGGCATCGCCTTGTAGAGAAAGAACGCATCGCGAACATGCTCCGACTTGCGGACAAGCGATTGGACGTGTTCTTCAAGTTGCGTCATCGCGCGACGTTGACGCTGCTTGGGCGAATCATAGCCCACTCGCTCCGCGAGAGAATTCTCCGCACGGTCTGTCGGGGGATTCGTCCCGCTCGGTGAAATGGCTACGTTGAACGCTTCACCGAACGCCTTGACTGCCTCATCGGAAAACGGTTCGCCCGGTTCTTGGTCGCCTGCAACAAGCTGCGGCAACGGTAGGATATCATGCGTCGGGATGCGAGCGAATTCTTTACGCACACGCGCCACTGACGGCGTTTCAATATCACCCTTGTGATTCTTCACGTCCGGAAACCGGCAATGTTCAACGATCAGTTGCCGGGGCAAGATCATTGAAGCGACTTCTGCATCACCAAACCGTTTAAGGCGCGACCAGACGTTGCGGTAAATCGGCTCGCGCCAAACTTCTTCGCGTGAGTCGAAATACCCGCTGACAAGCGCCACATCAATCCGCTCGTTGATTGCCCCGCAAAACAAGGCAATCTGTCCGCCCTCGCCATAGCCGGCGACGCCGATCTTCTTGTTCGAACTACGGCGACCAGCGAACCAGTCAACTGCCGCATCCACGCGCTGGACTTCATAGCC
The DNA here is from genome assembly GCA_027296925.1 of Candidatus Poribacteria bacterium. Lineage (GTDB taxonomy): Bacteria > Poribacteria > WGA-4E > WGA-4E > PCPOR2b > JAPUIP01. The sequence goes on from JAPUIP010000214.1 coordinate 6,493, forward strand.
AATCACGTGCCGACCCATGTGAAAGGCTTGACGATAAATCCATTCACGGTCTGTGTAATCCGCGCGAGCCAGTTGTGCGTCGTCCGTCAGCCGCTTCGTGCGGCTGACAACCTGTGGAACGATCACCTCAAAGCCCTTGTCTGCAAGCCGCCGCGCAAGTTGCCTTTGCGGAGCGAGACCCTTGGCAAGCCCCAAGGCTTGCTCAGGACTGACATCCGCGTCGGGAATGACAACGACATGCCCCACCGGCTTCGTCTTCGGCTGAACAAGCAGACCTTCACCATCGACTCCTTCCAGCACAGGCCAGCGAACTTGAAGCACGCGATAGTGGACGGTATCCACGACAAGCGCCGGGTTGGCATCATCACCATAACGCTCCATCCGCACGGGAACATGCTCATTGACCGCGCCCAAAAGTGTCTGGAGCCGCTTGCGGTTTGCGGCAATAGACGCAACATACGCCTCGCGAGATGCAAAGTCGTAGTTCCAATACCGCTCGCGCTGGACCGCTGCATCCGCAATCTTACGTTCCACGAACGCATGCGCCCCATCCATTAGCCGCTTCGACAGATCGGCTTCGGGCCACGAAAGTCCTTTCGTCCCCGGAAGCACGTCTTCACCGCGAGCCGACGAAGCGGCAATCAACAATAACGCAACATTGAGTACAAGTGTCGGTTGATTCATACGAACCTCACTCCTGATGACTACCATAGGTTTCAGCTCTATTCCCGACCGATGAGCTGGGTTGACGAAGAAGAAACAGGAACACGATCTTTAGACGTGGGTTATAATCTTAAATCTTCAATCTTCAATTTCCCCTTGACTGAAGCCGTAAGGACTTGAACGTGACGCGCTGTGAAACTCACAATGAATCGTCTCCCACTTCAGCGATCCACTTCCTCGTCCATTCCACCGCTTCGAGTCCTTGGTCGCAGACGTTGCTTGCCAAGAATATCATGCCATCGATCCGACCTTCTTTAAGCCACTTTAAGCCCAGCTCACACTGGTACTGCATCTGCTCAACTGGCATGGGGTGATTTCCGCCGTAATCAAACAGGTAACACCCTAGGATAATGGGCTTGGGAGCAATGAGCCGCTCGAGCTTTTCAAAATTCTCTTCGAGATACGCTAAATCGGACGCAACCCACGTCCAAAGTGCCACCTTATCCACGTGTTCGATATGCGGCATAATTCTGGGCGATATCTGATTCTCATAGATGCCACATATAACTGGCAGCCGAATTCCTAAGATGATCGTCTTTTCTCGTAGTGCGAGAAGTTCAAAAGGCGTCATTGCTGCCGCAACCGGAGTCGATGGATACTCACCGTCTCCAGAATGCTCCGGCATAGGTGGCCGTTCAGTCATAAATACAAACGCGGGCGCGTGGGCCGGCGAAGGGTACGTTGATGAGGCGGCAACTTTCCAGTCCTCTGTGTCTAGTTTTCGGCCTTTGTTGAAGAGGCGAACCTCTTTTAAGCCACAGCTCTTTGCCTTGTCGGTGTCATGCGTGTTCAGGATGCGAATGTGCAGTCTCTCGAGCTCGCCCCCGGGTAACTCAATGGCAACCACAGCACCTGCGACGTTCGGTAGAGATCCTGTTGCCAATTGGCTCTCTATACCGTCTTTCGTAATCGAGATCACGAAGTCCTTGGTCCGATAGTCTTCAGTTGGCCATTGTGTTTGAACTAGCTCA
>JAPUIP010000215.1 GCA_027296925.1 Candidatus Poribacteria bacterium
GGCACACGCCGATTGGGTTGATTTATTTCGAGTTGTTGTCCAGTTCCGACAACAATGGCTCGCGCTTCCCCTTCAAGCACATACGTTCCGGCAAAGACCATATTCCGCTGTTTTTCAGGCGGCAGACCTGGGTCAGAAATGTCTTCATCAGTTTTTTGGGCGAAAGTCGTCGTGCCAAATAGAGGCGTTTCATCGACAAGCAGAGCGTCTGCATCGATGAGACGGGCGTCGGCGGCAATATAATCCCCGGCGGTCAGCACCAACAGATCGCCGGGCACAAGTGCCATAGGGGGAAGTTTGATAACGCCCGCATCCCGTATGACTGACACGCTCACGTCCAAATGCTGCTGAATCGACTGAAGTTGATGGCGTGTTTTCGCAGCTTGAATGAATCGCCACAGAACGTGGAAGCAGAAAATGGAAACAAGCACCAGCCCTTCGCGAATTGCATGCTGAAGGTAGAGCAGAATGCAAATCACGAACAGAAGAATCGCAGTTAAACTGGAAAGTTGCTTCAGGAAAATGGTGAGCAGTGAAGTCTCGCGAGGCTGCCGAATTTCGTTGCTGCCATATTTCTGATAGTGGGTGGTTGCTTCCTCACGACTTAATCCGCGTTCGAGGTCTGTCTTGAATTCTCGCAGAAGATATGGAATGTTCTGGGTGTACCAATCTAACATGCTGATCTGAGGGAAGACTCGAAAAGGAAGGGGGAGGACCGACGAATGCGCGAATCGGTTCAGGTCATCGGACTCAGGTTCGGGGGACGCGACTGTTCAACCGAATCCCTGATGCCCAGGTTGATTGACCCATCCGCAGATTCGCACGGTTGCGCCGGTCGAATCGATAGATAGAACCTTCACGTCACAAGAGATCTGATGTCGTGCAAATGCCCGGCTCATCTGCGCGGCAACTTCCTGAGTTGATGTTGTGCAGTAAGCCGCAATGCTTGGGCCCGCGCCGCTTAATGCGACACTCAATGCGCCAGCCTGCATCGCGGCCTCAGTCACTTCGTCAAAGCCGGGAATCAGGGGGATTCGGTAAGGTTGATGCAGGCGATCATGCATCGCCAAAGATAACGCCTCTAAATTTCCGGTTGCAATTGCCGCGACAAGCAATGAAGACCGGCTGACGTTGTAGATGGCATCGGCAAGTTGAACGGTTTTCGGTAAGACCCCACGGGCTTGCTTGGTTGACAGGGGGAAGTCAGGGATTGCCACGACAACGCGCAGATCCGAACCGCAATCGAGTTTGATTGGGTGTACATGATTATCCTGCATGACGGATACGACAAAACCACCCAACAGCGACGCCGCAACATTGTCCGGATGCCCGTCGAGTTCAGTCGCAAAATCAAGCAGCGCCGCAGTGGAAAATGGCTCACCGCAGATGGCATTCGCCGTCAACAATCCACCGAGAATCGCTGTGCCGCTGCCACCTAATCCTCGAATGGCGGGAATGCCGTTGGTTAAAACCAGTCTCAGACCTTTGGGTTTATATCCGCAGCGATCGAAAACCAAGCCCGCAGCTTGGTAGGCAATGTTGTCGGTATCGCTTGAAATCTTGTCCGAATCGATGCCATGGATGGCGAGCTCGATGCCGCTGTCAATTTCCTGAAGTTCAACCGTACTGTAAAGCTGGAGCGCGAGCCCGAGAACATCAAAACCGGGCCCTAAATTCGTTGTGCTTGCAGGAATACGAGCGGTTGCTTTATTGGGCATAGGCTTACCGGATTTGTGAAATCGCTGTATCCATACGGGCTAAAGCCTCACGGATATTCTCCAGAGAATTTGCATACGAGAGCCTCAAATATCCATCGCCAAATTTGCCAAAGGCGGTGCCGGGCAACACGGCGACGCCCGCGTCCTCAAGCAAGTAGTCCGAAAGTTTCTGACAGGAAATGGGCAGTTGTGTGACGTTCGGAAACACGTAGAAAGAACCGAGCGGCTTCAGGCAACTCACACCCTCGATAGCATTCAACCCATCAACAATCACATCGCGTCGCCTTCTGAACTCCGCGACCATCTGTGTCACGAAATCCTGCGGGCCCTTCAGGGCTTCGATCCCCGCAATCTGTGTAAAAGAGCAGGTGCACGAGTTGGAGTTGATCGTCAACTGCGTAATCTTGTCGGCGATCTCCTGCGGTGCAATGCCGTAGCCCAATCGCCATCCCGTCATCGCATACGTTTTCGAATGCCCCTCGATCAGGATCGTTCGTTCCTTCATCCCTGGATAATTGAGCAGGCTTTCATGAACCCCCTCGTAAAGGATTCGCGAATAGACCTCATCCGTTAACACGCAAAAATCGTGTTTCAGCGCGAGTTCAGCGATCGCGTCAAGATCGCTTTTTTCCAGCGTGCCGCCCGTCGGGTTTTGCGGCGAGTTGATGATCAACAGTTTTGTCCGATCAGAGATCGCCGCCTCAAGATCATCAATCCGAAAGCGGAAATCGACCTCCTCGCGTAAAAGGAGCGGGACAGCTTTGCCGCCGATGAAGTCGATGACCGATTCATAGATCGGAAACCCTGGATCGGGGTAGATGACTTCATCCCCTTCATCGATAAGCGCCAAAATGGTGAAAAAGATTATCGGTTTGGCCCCAGGCGTAACGGTGACTTCATCGGGGTGGATGGCGACACCTCGCGTTTCCGAAATATGTTCAGCAACAACTTCCCGGAATTCGATCAAGCCGGCGGAAGGTCCATATCCGGTATGGCCATCCTTCATCGCCTTGAACGCCGCCTCACAGACATTCATCGGGGTCTGAAAATCCGGCTGACCGATTTCGAGGTGGATAATGTCTCGGCCTTGTGCTTCGAGTCCCTTTGCTTTGGCGAGCACCTCGAAAGCGGATTCAGTCCCTAAGCGGCTCATTCGATCTGCAAAATTCATGCATCACCTCAACTACTGAGAATTCGGAGTTCTGTGACTCAACGACGGTAAAGATTTGTGAGAGCTATTTGGAATATGACATGACGACACCACTCGGCCCCGTCACCCAAATGTGACTTTCATCTAAAGCAGCAACGTCAGTTATGGGTTGTTTGCTGACAATCGGATCATCCGTGACACTTTGATTTTCCCACGTTTCTCCGCCATCACTGGTGTAAATGATAACGTTGACACCCAATGCGCCGCCAGCGGCCCAGCCCACATTCTTGTCAACAAAGCGAACACTCTCCAGGTTTTCCTCTGTACCACTCGTTTGGAGGTTCCAGGTGTCGCCGCCATCGGTGGAATGAAGTACAACCCCGTTCTCGCCAACAACCCAACCATTCGAGTCATCGATAAAGAAAATATCCTTGAGAATATCTGGGACATTTGTCGGCTGATTCACCCAGGTTTCCCCAGCATCGGTGGTCTTTTCAACGATGCCGTCTTGCCCGCCGGTGGTTGGACTCAGCTTCACGCCCGTTACCCAACCGGTGGATTCATCAATAAACTGGATGGCATTGAAAACAACCGTGTCTTGATCACCAACCGCACCACCCATTTCACCACCGCGAAGAATCTTCCACGTTTTTCCTCCGCCTTTTGTCTTCAGCATGGTTTCGCCCATGCCAACTGCGTAACCGACTTTGTCACTCACAAAGTGGACGCCGTAGAGCCAATTCCCCACCTTACTGGTTTGGAGGTCCCAGCGTTTGCCGCCGTCTTTTGTGGCAACAATCATGCCGCCATCGCCGACCGCCCAACCGTTTTTCTTATCAAAAAAGTAGACGTTTGAGAGGCTTTTCTCGACATCGATTTCCGCTTTTTCCCACGTTTGGCCGCCATCATTGGTATGACCAATATACCCCGTTTGGTCAAAAGGCGAGTTACCAACAACCCAACCTTCGCTCGAGCTCACAAAGGCAATTGCACTATACGACCAATCTATGTCCATATTCTTCAAAATGTTCCATTTTCCGCCGGCGTAAATAACGCTTGTCGCGCATACAGCCATTAATACAACAATGCTGAGTAAGAACAGTCCCTTCTTATACATTCGTTTCGTAACCCCTTTCACGATTTTCATTTAGTATAGCACTCATCATAAATGCTGTCAAGCACAAACACGACGCTCTTTTAAGCGGATATTCTTGATACAATTTCTCACGCCTGCCCTCATTTTTTTATGGCCTCGCAGACTTGCGCCAAAGCACGGCACTATCCCCAACGTTGCTCCGGTGGGTCAAACAGAAAGCCATGAAAGAGCTTGCGTTGCGCGGGAGAAAGGCGGTGGTTGTAGAAATCCTTGGAATATCCCCAGTGTTCTTGGGAGGCGATCATCCAGGGATGCTCATAGGCGTAGTAGAGCATGATCCGAAAGCCATCGGTTTTCGTAAACGGGCCCGCCGAATGCCAAAGGGCGTTGTGAAAAAGGATCGCGGTTCCGGGCGGCGCGCAGACCTCCACGGCGCCGGGGAACAGGCCCGGCCGCTTCAAATCCTCGGAGTTGGGGTCGTGCAACGCTTTGTGGCTTCCGGGGACGACGCAAAGATTTCCCTGTCCGGAGGCTGTCATATCGCTTAAGTAGTAGCCAATCTTGAGCTGGAGAAGCGGAACGTTCCTCCCTAACCCACGATAGCCGCTGTCATGCCCATCGATGTGCCACCCCATCCCGCGTCCCATCAGGTCGCTGCCATACTCCACGATTGCATCGGAGGCGTGATGATGGGGGCGTTCATTGAGCAAGCCGGTGACATAAGGCAAGATGGCCGGCCAGTCGAGCAACTCCAGGAAGAGGGGCTCGTCATCCAGGATGTAGAAGATACGCGTACTCCGTTCGCCTTTCGTATCCGTTTTTCCGGTATGAGCAATCCCTTTTTCCTGTTGTTCACGCCGTCGGGCAATGACGCGAAAAAGGGCTTCTCGAAGGGCGTTGACGTGGTCTTCCGCCAGAAACTCTTCCAGGACAAGATATCCGTTGTTGTCGAAGAAAAAGCGGTCGGATGGAGTTAGCCCAATCGCTTCTGCCCCATGCGTTTCAGGGGATGCATCATGAATCATCTGCTGTGCTGTCATACTTTACGGTACCTCCCCAAATTTTCAATATTCAGACCCTACGCCTCTACGAGTCCCGGCGCATCGAAGTAGCCAATTTCCTTCAGACGGTCGATCCAGTATTGGCGGTCAGGGCTGCGGTGAGGATTCGACACCCATTTTTTCGAATATAGGTACTGCCGTCTGGGGTTGAACGATTTCACCCCGGCGTTGACATTCCCTTCCCCCTGCTTACGGAGTGCTTCGAGCTCGCTCGCATTTTTCGGGTTTGCGTAATACACAACCGTGCACATGTGGCGGTCCTCGCTGCCGCCATACGATGCGTGCCACATGCGCAGGTCGAACGCGACCACATCCCCCGGCTCGGAAGCCAGTGCCGTCGCTGGAACGGATTCCAGAGGCATTGAACGGACGCCATTGACAAAATCGTCGTCATCAGGAAGGCGGTGTGTGCCGGGGATGACGCGCAATGCGCCCGTGTTCGCAGTCACCGGCTGCAGGTAAAAAGCGAACTTCACTCCATATTGGTCAACGGTGTGGGTGTCACGGTGCCAACCTGTGTTGCCGGTATACCGATTGGCGTCTGTGCCGACACCGAGCACGTCGTCGCCGTATAACTGTTTGGCGACGGTCAGAAAACGCGGGTCTTCCATCAAGCTGGCGAAGAAGGGCGTATCCTCGTCCATCAGCGGGGTCCAGTGGCGCTTTGAGCCGTTGTACGGTGTGTGTGCGTACTGTTCCGCCATCATGTAATCGAATTCTTTGCGGATGGTTTCGAGGTCCGTTTCGGAGAATAACCCCCTCAGGACCACGTAGCCAAACGTCTTGTAAAACTCAAGTTGATTCTCAGTGAGTCCTGTTGTATTCGCAATCTGATTCATCGTGCAGTCTCTTTCTGTATCTGAGGTCATTGAAACTTTTTTGGCGATTTGTCTGTGCCGAACGCAGATTCACGCAGATATACACAGATAAAAACGGAAACCTCAATTGGACCACAATCTTACGCAACCCCCGCCGGGCAGGCAATCGCCTCTGATGCATCCTGAAAATCAGCGTCCATCCGCGTCCTGACTTTTCTGAAAAGTTTCAATCAGTTCTCTGTGATGAGTCGGTGGATCTAGATGTCGGTGATGCCCAGGGACGTAGCCACTTCCGTAATCGACTCCCAGACATCATCGGCGATGGGAATGCCGTCGCGCCGCCGGATGGCGCGCGTCCGAACTTCCGGATCGCCGGGCATGAGGACCTCGCTGAAGCCTGGAGCCGGCGGTATTGCCCGAACTCGACGTGCCATTTCATCCGCTCGACTTGCATACGTGGCAAACGGTTGGAACAGATCAGCTTTGAAGACAACCATCGTGACCCCTTGGTGCCGCATGATCGGGCCCCCGTGGTTTGCGTCGGCGAAGGCATCAGCCCCGGCAAAGATTCGTCCCAGAAACTCTGTTGCCATCATCAAGGCGTAGCCTTTGTGCCCACCAAAGGGGACATGGCCTCCTCCCGCAAAGAAGTCGTTCGGATCGGTACTGGACACTCCATCTTTGTCCACAATGCAGCCGGCGGGCAACCGTTCGCCTCGGCGCTGGGCGTTGATGACCTTGACGCCGGATACCGCCGCCGTCGCGAAGTCGAACATCATCCGCGGCTCCTCACCGGCAGGAAATCCCATCGCCAGCGGGTTGGTGTGAAGAACAGGTTTCCGCCCCCCATAGGGGACAGTCGCCGGCTCTTCCTCGGAATATCCACCCGCCCACACCATCGAAATCATCCCTTCAGATGCCGCCATTTCCACATAGAAACCGAGTCTGCCGATGTGGTCGGACTGAACCAGCGATACCACCGCTATGCCGTGTTCCTTCGCTTTGGCGATCGCGACCTGCATCGCATATTTGGCTGCGACCTGACCAAAGGTCCAGTTTCCCGTCACCAGCGCACTTGTGGAGGTTTCTCTTAAAACTTCAGGCCAGGCAGTGGGCACAATTTCACCGGATTTGGCGGACTCAACGTAACGGGGCAGGTGCCAGATGCCGTGTGTGTCCACGCCGCTGAGGTTTGACGAAACCAGGTGCTCTGCGAGGTCATTGGCGTTTCGTTCATCGGCTCCGGCGGTCAGGATGATGTTCCTGACCAATTGATAAAGTTCAGCTTCTGTCTTGATTATCATTGGGTTCTCCGTGTCTTCACAAAAGGGGAAGCCTATGAGAAAGGAGCGCAGCCCTTGAGTCTCAGTCGGATGAACTGTTTACCATTTCATATTGAGCGCGAAGCGAGGTCGATTACTCAGGTTCACACTCCCCGAATGGGCACAGAGGTGATGCAAAAACAGCACATCTCCCCGTTTGAGGCTCAGTTCATCGGGCGCACCGAAATCTATCTTGTCGAGGCCCGCGTTGACCGTATGACGATAGGCGTAGCGGTCCGGCTGTTGCTTCGCCAGCGCCTCCAGCGTGTGATGCGACCCCGGCCAAACAAGCGTGCCGCCACCGTGTCGCTCGATATCGTTCAGGTAGATGAGTGCACCGATTCGGAAAACGGGCGGGAATGTCTTGTGGTTGTGTTCCTGCATCGAGTGATCGACGTGCGGCGTCGGCACCGTCCACTCTCCTGAACTGGGATAGATATTGATGGCGTAGGTACAATCCCACCGGAAGAACCGGGTGAGATCTTCTCCACGCTCCTGAGCTTCCAGAAAGTCGGGGGCACAGTAGGTCTTCGGGTGGGTATCCGACTTGCCAAACGTGGATGGGTCCTCTCCCGTCAACTGGGCCGCGGCAGCAAGGCATTGAGGCGTGTAGCAATTTTTGAGGTCGGTGTCATTGTATAAGCGAATTCCCCCCGGCGCATTCTCCCAGGAGGCAGGCGGTTCATCCGGATCCAATCCCGCGCAACGCCACATCGCCGCCTCCGCCTTCGCGGCAATCTCTTCTGGAATAAGCCCAGAAACGAGTAAGTAACCCTCCCGGTCGGACTGCTCTATCTGTGCTTGGGATAGCGGTTTCATCGAGTCCTCCTCTGTTGAAAAATTATCCTCTTCGCGAGTTGATGTATCATCTTGACGACTCCATTCCTCACGCCAATCCTTTCAATGGCTCGGGTGGCATCCCATACGGTTTGTCCAGGAAGTTGTCAGCGTGATGGGGCCAGCCTTGGCCCCCGATCAAGCGAAACTCACTCATCCGCCCACACAACCAGAAATACATCTCGGCCGCGTCATAACGGTCCCGAAATTGCTGCCGAAATGTCGGACCCGCCAACCCGTACTCAGCCGTGGCGAGATCGAAGTCCGGATCGATTACCCAATCTCGTTGCGGAGGCACGGTTCGCCAATAGCTGTACTTCAGCATGTTGCGTAATCCTTCGGCGGTAGAAGCCGAGCGACGATGCCAGACGGAGTAGACACTAATGAAAATGGAGCCAGCGGGCGCGGTCGTCTTGACCCCGCCACGAATGTGTCCATAGTGTCCCATGTAAGTGGATAACGAAAACAGAAAATGGGAACCGGGCACAAGCTCCGTTGGTCCCAACTCCACAGGACAATCCTGGGGATAGTAGAACACTTGCAAGTAATTCTGTTGCGGCCCGTATTTCGATCCGCCATCTCGATGCCAACCCTGCGCCGGCATGGGGCACTGGACGCGATGATTGCTCATCAGAACCGGCAGCCCGAAGTTCGCCCCCAGCAGCGACCGTACCGCACCCGCTGCCTCCGGGTGAAGGATGACGTTGTTGACAAACCAATCTTCCTTTAGAATTTCGACCGGTTCGCCTGACGGATGCGCATCCAGAAATGCAAACGTCCGCCGGTTGATTTCGTCCGGCACAATGCCTTCCAGCATCAGAAAGCCATTTCTGCAGAACTCCAATACCTGAGTATCGTTCAACGTCGGGGCGCAGTCATAAGTCCTCATTAGTGTACCTCCATAAGCGTGGGCGAGTCGCCAAGCAAGATAACATATAATCGCAAATTCGGCAATATAAAAAATTGGTATTATTTTTCAAAGTCCGCACTCTTGTCATTCTGAGGAGCGTAGCAAAGCCTGTCCTGCCTGTCGCGCCTGTGCCGAGCTTCGAGGTAAGCGACCGAAGGAAAGCTTGTCCTGAGCTTCGAAGGATGCCTGTGGTGCTTCGAGGGGAGCTTGCCGAAGGGAAGAATCCCAGTTGACGAGACGCTTCGCGGAGTTTACCCAGGCCACTCGGCTCCGGAATCGCCTGTCCAAACAGCATTCGCGTATCTGCAAATTCAGGTTAAATCGATGAACATCCGTAAGGGAACAAAGGCTTCCGCATACTTGACACGCCCCTGAATGCCTCGAAAGGTTGCGCATGAGCTCGCGCTTTCCACAATTGTTAAGCCCTCAATGTTTGTCTTGGCGACTTGCGACGCATGCGCACGGAGCGCCGCAAGTTTGATCTCCAGGGTTGTGCGGATGTCTACAAACACTGTCGGGTTGAAGTTCTGCGTTGTCGGTCCTTCGTAAAAAAGGACATTCTTGATATACCGGGTGGCAGATGTCGTGGCGCTTGCGGTCACACGGTGATCTTGGTGGGTATCCTCCGGAAAATGAACAAAGGTCAGGGTCGGCTGAACCTGCCTCAGAACGGCCTCAATCTTGTCGATTAAACCTTTATCGAGTGGGATCTGTGTGTCCGTATATCCCCCCCAAAACATCTCTCTCACGCCAAAAAACTGATTGGACTGTAACTGTTCCGCTGCACGCACCGTGGCATCCCCGCCAAATTCTCCGCCTGTCATAATCATAATGTAAACAGCATGTCCTTGTTGGCTGAATTTCGCCAGCGTTCCTGAGCACCCGTATTCAATATCGTCCGGGTGTGACCCGAGTGCGAGAATGTTCATGCCTCTCCCCTTAAAATCCTCAGACTTTCTCCCCTACAGTTAAAGAGTAGATCGATAACAGACATATACGGCACAAAGCCGTCATGGATCTGTGGATAAACAGGATGCGAATAGTGCTGGTACACTAACTCGATTTCCGCTTCCCCAAACCGGTCCGTGTCGATGTAAGCCTGCCCTCCGGCACCCGAAAGGTAAGTGGAGGCACCAACTTGTTGACAAATCTCGATGATCCGCTCGGTGCGGGTTGACGAGACATCAAGTTCTGATTCCAATACCACCGGTGTTAAGATGTTCAGCCGCTTCATCAGTAATCTGACGCAGAACTGATTCAATACATCTAGCTTTTCCCACGTTGAATGGTAGAGCAATTCAAGGGCGTCCTTGTATGCTGAAAAGTGGGGCGCCTTTTGATAGCTATGCGCGATGCTTTGCCAGTGCTTTTTGCGCCAATCTGCCGTATTGTCGATGTGTACCTCCCGAATGGGTTGATTATATCTCCCTTTTGTCTGGACAGGCACGGTCAGCCAGACATCGCCGCTCGGGGTCCTGATTCGATTACGATTCTGAAATTCCCTTTTTTTGTACTGGACATTATCCAAAAACACGAAGAGGTCGCTTCGGTCTATTTTGTCGAAGTACCCTAACCACGGCAAGTATTGGGGTTGGTGCACAGAAACGATCATTGAACGTATTCTACGAAAATCGGATTGGATGCCATAATCGCGGTACTCGGTCGGGTATCCAGTCCACCGTACACAAGCACGCGATAGTAAATGGTCTCGCCCGGCAAATAAGATTCATCCTTAAATACAATTGACGCATCCTTCACGTTGTCAATGGGTTTTTGCCAGGTTTGAATCTTATTCCTACGGCTCCGGATAATCTGGACTGTAACTTTCTCATAACGTGCTTTCTCGATGGAGAGTTTAATTTCCACGTGGATTCCCCGATGATCGGCCCGGCTGGTTTCTCCCATCGTATGGATTTCGCCCTGAGCGTTTCGGAGGTAAAACTCTAAACGAGGAACCCCTGCATCCGGCTCAGCGTAGATTCGGGTTGTTGCATACATCCGCCCTCTTTTCATCGGTTGCAGAATCATATTTCTTAACGCTAAAAACTGATCATCGGCAGTCATCGGGTTTGAGAAGTGCGCTTTCTTCACGAGAAAGATGGTCTGGGTTTCTCGAATCGCGCCGCTATTACCACCCTCAAAATCGGCTTCACCAATTGCCCAGATCGGACGCTCACGCTCATTTCGGCAATACGCCCGTAACAGTTCGTCCCAGATTCCATCTGGTTTCCCAATCACTCTCATCCCTTCCTGAAAGATTGCGAAACCGGTATAACCGGTTGTTTGTCGAAGCAGATTGGGATAGGGCTCGGTCCGGGTTTTGATGAAACCCAGTTCTTTCTCTTTATTACTTTCGCTTTCAGGATGGGCCCAGAACACCATGCCGTCGCGGCGATTCACGTAGTCGATTAGAGACTGATAAGGTTTCTCACCGGAATCGCGATACGGGTCGTATTGCCGCGGTAAAAAAGGGAACGCACTCCAGAGCCCTAACAGGCCGAGCAAAGTCATACATCCGCCGATGATCTTTCGGCGTATAGCTCTTGGCGCGAGCCCCCGTTTGCGCTTTCGCCACACACGTTTTCGTTTCTTGGGACGGCGAAAAACCTGGATACCCACGACAATCAGTAGGGCTGGCAACAGTAAATTCACAAATCCCGTTCCGATACCTTTGAGATCATACCGGAGTGGGTAAGTACTGTTTCCGAGGGAAGGCAATTTTTCATAGTCTTCAGCCGTTTCTAATCCAATAACGAGCAAATGTCTATGCCAGTTTCTAAGCTTCAGATCAAGCCAGTTGCTAGGGTCAAACCAGGTTGTCGGTTTGAAAAGTTCCCCCCACCGGATACCCCTCCCTTCCCACTGATAGTAAGGAACGGCTTCGACGCCGTGAATCGTAGCAACTTGATATCGCCTGCCAGCGCCCTCGATACTATCAATGTAGTTCTGTGCGCCATATTTTTTTATCGCGCGAATGGGTTTTCCGACATCCGGACCAAATTCATATCGCTTTGCTCCCGTATATTTGATAATATCGCGGAAGGGCCAAAGCCCATACGTTGCCCATTCATTATCATGGTCTGTGATGATGGCAACCTGCATTCCGTTTTCGTAGGCGACCCGAACCAGCTCGTCAATCCCCATCTCAGAACCACTCACATAAGAGTCCAAATGGACCGCACCGGGTACATAATAATACGCTTCCGTACCATAAGTCAAGGCCGACGTCCGAAAAGCAATGGATATCAAGAGGATATAAAAGAGTAGCGCAGACTTTCTCATTTCATTCCCATCTTCTGTGTGAAAAGTTGGCGATAAATCGCTTCGGTTCTGGCGACCATCTGCTGAAGGTCGAAGGCTTTTACGCGCGTCTTTCCCGCTTTTCCGAGGGCATGGGTAAGTTTCGGGTCTCGCAGCAGACGCAGGATGGCGGCTGCCATCTGAGCCGGAGCGTGAGGCGGCACTAAAAATCCAGTCACGCCATCCTCAACAATTTCCGGTATCCCCCCAACGGTCGTTCCCACAATCGGTTTCCCCACTGCCATTGCTTCGAGTAGTACCCGTCCGAGCCCCTCATTGTGAGACGGCAGGACGAATAGATCAAAAGTGCTCAAAATCTCCGGAATATCATCTCGCTGGCCAAGAAAATAGGTCTGCTGATCAATTTGCAGTTCCTTCGCCTGTGCAATCAACGTATCTCGTAATTCACCGCTCCCCACAAGCACGAACGCCGCATTTGGAAATTCTCGGACAACGTGCACCGCAGCGTTCAAGAAATCGCACTGTCCTTTGACTGAAATCAACCGCCCAATCGTTCCTATCACGGGAGCGTGCTCCGCAAAACCCAACTCGCGTCGTTTTGAGGTGGGCGTCGTGGTGCGCTGCTGAAACTTCCTCAGATTGATGCCGCACGGAATGGCGATAAATTTATCCGGTGGTGCAACCCGGAGTTCAACGTGGTCATTCTTGCCAAGCTCCGTTAATGTGATGATCTTGTCCGTCCATGGTGCAAAGAGGCGTTCGAGAAGGAGGAAGAGCTTCGTCGTGATTCGCCCAAAATAGCCATAAAACACGTGGCCGTGTGGCGCGTGAATGATGATTGGCACCCCGCAAATCCTCGCCGCGACCCGTCCAACGGTTCCGGCTTTTGGACAGTGCGTGTGGACCAGATCGGGTTTAATCTGTCGTATGAGTCGGCACAACGTGACTATGGTGAGGAGATCACCGTACAAATTCACATCCCGTTCGAGGCGCCGCAGAAATCGGACCTTGATTCCGGTTCGCTTCGTGTACGCATCGATTGGATACTGGGGGTCGACAGTTCGACCACTGATGATTTCCGTTACGAATGTCCGCCCATCCAGTCTTGCCGCAAGTTTGAGGACGATCTCCGCCGAACCGCCTTTGTCGAGACGTGTGATGATTTGGAGAACGCTAATCTGTTTGTCTTTGCGCAACTTTATACCTGCACAGATTCGCGGATGCCAATCAGTTGATTAATACCGATACAGTTCCGTACACCCTTTATAGCAGACTGGAAACGCTTTTCGTTTCTTCAAGAACTTGCGATAATCTTTGAACTTCTCGTTGTTCCAGATCTCTTTGAAACTGGATTCGTGGATGTTTCCCGCCACGAAATTCATAGAGTGATACGGGCGAACATCGCCGTTCGGGAAGATGTAGACCGTCATCCAGACGCTCATACAGCGGTTGGCGTAGCTGGTCGAGCGGAACTCATCTTCCGTGTACCACTGGCGAATCTCGTCGTCCGTGAAATTCGGATAGACGAGGATGTTAACGGGAGACTTCCGTGCCTCCACCTTTTTCAACTGGTCAATCAAGATCTCCGGGTCGATGTTCGGCTTCCAAACGAACCCTTTCCAGTCCGGGGTGAGGGTATTAAAACGCTCACGAAACAGCTTGTCGTGTTCCTGGTACGCCTGATCGCTGATGTGCAGCAGATGGTGGAAATTGATAATGTCTCCTTCAAACACCTCAACAGCATCGACAAGCGCATCGAGGTTTTGGTAATTGACTTCGGAGATGGTGCAGTTGATGTTGAGAATCGGGGCACTTTTGCCGAGTGTCTTTTGAAACTTACGAATAGCCGTTACGCCTGAGTACAATTTGTCATACGCGCCCGGAACGCCGCGTGCGTTGTCGTGAACCTCGCCAACACCATCGAGGGACAGGATAATCTCGTCCAGACCGGCTTGCACAATGTCATGGGCGTACATTTCTAACTGCATCCCGTTTGTCACAATGTTGCAGCGCATGTCGTGGCTCTTGATGTGTTCGACCACTTTGATCCAGTCACGGTAGAGCATCGGCTCTCCGCCGAATAGCGTGATGTTTGGCCGAAAAGACGCGATGTCGTCAATCAGATTTTTAAGCGTTTCCAGAGAGAGCCCGTCGCGCAAGGTTTCGCGTGAGAAGGACTTGAAAGCGCCCTCGTCGCCCCACTGCCCGCACATGTAGCAGCGCAAGTTACACCGGTACGTTAAAAAAAGAGAAATCGTCTCAGGGTAGGCGCTATATCCATCATCTCTCAGATGATAGGTCAGATAGGATTTGGAACGACGGCTTGCAACCTGTAAGGCATACCCCGGTTGCTTGATCGACTTGGTTATATTTTTGACTAAATTCCGTTTTGAAAACATAGCCTTCTCTCATATCACGGTAAAAATTTCCGAATGACTTCCACAACTTTTTCTAACCGCTTTGGATTGATAAACGGATGGGTCGGCAGAAGCAGTACACGGGAGGCAAAGTCATTTGCATTGGGATAAAGCGCTTTTGGAATGCCCAGATTATAACAATGATGAACCGCTTTTGGATAAAGAACTGTCGCTTCCACACGCGCATCGTCGATAATTCTCTCAAGCAGACGATTTCGGAGTTCGGCGGTTTCCACAAGGATCGGAAACTGATTGAACGCCGGTTCAGCATCGTTCGGAATGGCCGGAAGACGAATACGTGATATATCCCCTAACGCTTCACGAAGGTATTGTCCATTTTCCATGCGGCGTGCAAAAATTCCTTGACGCTTCTTCAGAAGTGCATACCCAATGCCTGCTTGAAATCGCGTATACTGGAATGATTCAAAATTGGTGTAAAGCGACAGGCTTCGGTATTTTAACAGCAAAGGACGTGCCAATGTATAGATCCACGGACGCACAACAACACCTAAAGCCATCAGATTCAAAGCGATTTTGAGACGTAACCTCAGGCTTGCCCGAGGCAATTCCGCAATTGCCCGCGCGATTGCCAGGGACAGTTGCGCATTATCAGTCAAAGCGATGCCGCCGGTGAAAGTGGTCATGTTTTTCCCCCGATTCAAGCTGATCACGCTCACGTCACCATACGCCCCGACCGGCTTGCCGTACAGGCGTGAACCGTGCGCAACGGCCGCATCTTCGATGACATAACTGCCGTTCTGGCGCGCTAGCTTTAAGATTTCGCGCATGGCAAGCGGGATGCCGTAGCTGTGTACAGCCAGTATAGCGAGGGTCTGATTGGTAAGACAATCCGGCAGTTGATCTATGTCAAGGAGAAAAGTCTCCAGCGAAATATCGCACAACCGGGGAACGAGCCCCGCTTTTTGGATGGGCAAAACGAGAGATGGCGCGGTGTATGCCGGTAGAATGACTTCCCTTCGGCCCGAAAATTCGGAGAAAGCCTTTAGCGCGAGATAGATGAGCGCCGTTGCGGAATTCGCCAAAAAACAGTGTGACCGGCCAATCTCCGTACGGAGCAACTCGCAGAACGTCCCGTGCGGTGATCGGCACGAAGAAACAACACCGGAGAGAAAGTCTGTAAGCTGAATGGGGGTCCCGGCAGATGGAATCATGACCGTAAAAACAGGGAGCGGGGAATGGCTTCAAATGTTTCAGTGCTTTTCTATGACGTAGGCCACTCGGTAGAAAGTAGGTGCGGGCGAAAAGGGTGCAGCATATCGCTACAGTATGGTATATTGCAACAATTCTCTACAACGCTGCACAACTTTTACTCGGAGCAGGCCACCACATGTCACGCGGGTGTAAACTATCATGTTGACCAATACAGAATCTCTCAATTCCCCGCTTTTCGATTTTTCCTTTCGATCTTCACCTCGATAAGGTAAGCATACGCGAGCCAACGGATCGGGAGACCGATTGCCTGCTTACGAACGACCATAAAGCCTTTGCCATTTAAGATTTGAGCGATTTGGCGACACGGATACGCGATTGTCGGAAAACCGGCATTCCGGTTGTGAAGCCAGAATTTGAATCGAACAAAAGGGTTTTGTGAATTACGCAAGTCAAAAACGATACTTCCACCGGGCGCACAAGCCTGAATCATCTGGTCGATGAGGCATTCAACGTCGCCTACGGAGGGCAGATTATAGATGGTGTTGAGGCAGAAAATCTGATCGAAAGTATCTCGCTGAAATGGCAAGCCCAGCGCATTGCCCAAAACCAGGTCACAGCCTGTAACACGGTTATCCGCAAAAACGCGCCTAGCCTCTTGCAGGTTGTCAAACGAATAATCTAAGCCGACGCAGGAAATATCCGATTCACGGCCGAGCAGCATCTGCGCAAAGAAGAGCCCGTTGCCGCAGCCGATATCGAGTATCTTCGTGTTACCCTCTCGAACAAAGGTGAGTGCCTTGTCCCGGACGCTCGACACCATGGCGCCGAGAAACGCACACTTGTGTGTAATCGCAGCGGTGTTTATCTGCTTCGTAGATCTACTCACAGAATCCGCTCCAGCGATTTCGCGATGATACGCCAATCGAAGGTCGTTTCGGTGCGCCGACGTGCGAACTTGCCTATCTGTTCGGCCCAGCGCGGAGCTTCCAATAAACGGGTTACGGCGTCTGCAATCTCTTTTGCCGCGTGCGGGTTTACTAGGATTCCAGTTTTACCATCAATCACCGCATCTTCAACGCCCCCAGATCTCCCCGCAATCACCGGTTTACAGCACGCACCCGCCTCGAGAAAAACAATGCCAAATCCTTCATAATCTCCTTGCAGTTCCTTGTGGTCTTCCGTTTCCTTATTTGGCAACACAAAAATGTCGCAGAGATTATAATAGTCCACCAATTCCTCGTCGGGCACGAAGCCCGCGAAATGGACATGACCTTCTAGTTCGAGTTTCTTGACGACTTGCTGCAAATTCGTCAATTCCCGGCCTTTGCCGACGATTATATACGATATATCAGAAAATCGCTCCAGAATGATGGGCAACGCTTCCAGCACTTTAGCATGCCCTTTGCGCTCATCAAGGCGTGAAACGGTGAGCAGAACGGATTTGCCGTCCAGATTATACTTGTCGATGAGGTTTTGCGGTTTGGGAGCTGGCGCAAATTCTTTTGTATCAACGCCGGGGGTGATCTTGACGAAATTGTCCCCACGTACAGCCAACTGAAGAAACTCTTGCGCCGTGAACTCACTGTTGGGAATGACCTCGTCCGCCTCGTCCAGAATGCGTTGAATCAGGGCAATAAATAGACGTGAACCACCAAATCGGATGGTTTCGGAGCCGTAAACGTAAACGGCGTAAGGCATCCCCAGCAGTTTTTTACACACCAATCCCGCAAGTCCGCTGGAAAGGACCTGCCCACAGTGAAGCTTACGGATGTCGTAGCATCGCACATCGCAATATACTTCCGCCGCGAGAATCAGGGTTTTCGCGATTTTCTGCCACTTCGACTCGCCAATTGGCAGCCATCGACGCCAGATCCGCAAGCGACAGTTTTGGTCAAACGCTTCGTCGCCGGCTGTTTTCGGCGCCAAGATAATGCTGCGTTCCGGAGCAAGGTGCCGCCAGATCTGATAGAAATAGGTTGAAATCCCACTGACAATCGGCGGGAAATCGTTGGTGATGAGCAGGCTTTTCATGGGTTTACGCCGTCGCTGAAAGCGACAGAGCATGGGGTCGCTTCACCTCAGGAGCCGTCACTGCGAATTGGCTCCCGTCCTGTAGCACAGATGGAACTGTCCGAGGTGCTGGTATCACATCTGCTGTTGGGATATATCAACCCGTATTCGACCTGAAAATCTGAGCTTCTGCCGCGTTCAGCATTTCAGCAGTGGTGATTAATTTCATACAATCATGCCACTTGCACTTCCCACGCTGACATGGGCTACACGGTAGATTTTTTCGCAAGACGGTGTGACTCTCACCGACGGGCCACCAGAGATGGGGGACTGTCGGCCCCATCGTCGAGACCGTTGGGACACCGAGGGCAGAGGCAATGTGTAGCGGACCGGAATTATTGCACAATAGCAGGTCGCACCGGCTTAACGCCGCCATGAATCCGCGCAATCCAAGATCGGGCATGATGGTCGCCGGGGCAGTCACAGTCGATTGAATCTGATCTAATGCCTGCCCATCCGCCTTGCCACCAAAGAGTAAGATCTGCGCATTGTGGCTAATGGCCAGTTCTTCTGCAACAGCAGCAAAGCGATCCGGAAACCAACGCTGAGACGGATAGAAGCCGCCGGGGTGAATTGCGATACGGGGGCGATTTGGATTAATCTGCTTTTCCTGAAAAACCAGATCCGCTTCGTCGAGTTCTTCGGGCGTGAGATGAATTTTTGGGAGAATTTCTTTTGCGGAGAGTCCAACAGCTTGAAGGAGATCTTCGTGATGTTCTAAGAGATGCTTTTTGCCTCGCACTTTGGGACCGCGCAGGTTAAAGAACAACTCTCGACCTGCGAACGCAAAGCCGATTCGATATTTTCCTCGCAACCGGAAAGCGAAAAGCGCCGCAGAGAGATCCGGGCTGAGAAGGGGGTCGAAGATCAAATCAAACTGCTCTTCGTATAATTTTAGCATAAATTCTTTGCGATGGCAATCTTTCTCCGGCAAAATAGATAACCGATCGACAAAGGGACTGTTTTGAACAATCGAAGCGTTGTAGGTGTTGGCCAGGACCGCGAGTGTTGCCTGTGGGAAGCCGGTTTTCAGCGCTTGGATGATTGGCGTCGTTAAGACCATATCGCCGATGCGGTCGAGGCGGATGAGCAGAATCTTCCGGATGGATGAGGCATCAAACTGTCGGTAACGAAAAAAGAGGAGATGACTGAGGCTACCAAACAGGACGGTTTGTAGACAGGTGAAACTGACTCGACCAAGCCGTTTTAACCAATAGATTGGATCTGTGAGTTCCTGACGCCAATTTCGACGCATGCGCATTTGTGGAATAATCGCCCAGGTGGTGTGTGCCCAAGCCTTCAAACGATCAATTTGCTTCTCGTTGCTGCAGATTGGCTTTCAGGGCTTTAAGGTGAGCTTTGACCATCGGGTAACGGTAAGATTCGGAAAAGTAGGTGAGATACAGTTTATAAAGCTGGAGTGCTTGTGTGTAGTCTTTTGCTTCTTTGGCAGCGCGAGCACGTGCCTCTAATGCATCGGCTTTGGTATTCAGCAAATCTTTGAGAGACTGCCGTGCGTTATCAGCGAAGATCGATCCGGCGTAGACCTTCGCAATTTGATTCAACTGTTTGACGACTTCAGGGTACGGTTTATGGGCAAGCGCTGTTTCGACTTCAGCGAGTTGTGCCTCGGCTTGTTGGGCGAGGTTCTCAGCAGAACCAGCGGCCTCAATGCACAGAGGGTGGTCGGGCAAGATTTTGGAAACCTGATTGTACCGCGTGAAGGCAAGTCCAAGCTGGCCAGACTCCTGTGCGGTCTTAGCAGCTACAAGTTGGGCTTCGACCCGCTTGAGCGGCCCGTGGGCGATCAACCAATCGCGTAGCTTCGTCGTC
>JAPUIP010000216.1 GCA_027296925.1 Candidatus Poribacteria bacterium
TCCGCAACCAAAACGGAAAGACCATCCGGTCCACTTGCTTTTCAGCGCCCGATTCGTCGAGAAAAAAGGGCTCATGGACGCTCTCGAAGCCGTCTTGATGACGCGGGCAACTCACAAAAATTTTGCTTTCAAAATTATCGGAAGCGGCCCGCTGGAAGCTGAAGCCACCCGGTTTATCGCAGAAAATGATATGAAGGATTATGTCTCCTTGTTAGGATTCCTGCCCTACGAAGACTATTTACGCGAGATGAGATCCGCCGATATCTTTCTTCAGTCAAGCAAGACGGCGAGGAACGGCGACTCGGAGGGAGGCGCACCGACCACGATTCTGGAAGCGCAAGCTACCGGAAAACCGGTGATCGCAACCAGGCACGCTGATATTCCCAACATCGTTGTGGAAAATAAAAGCGCCCTCTTATCGGATGAGGGCGACCGCGACGGGTTGTCGAACAATATCATCTCCCTGCTCAACCGTCAGGACGAATGGGTAGCAATGGGTGCCGCGGGGCGGGCTTTCGTCGAGAAGTACCACAACATAGACACCGAGATCATCAACTTGGAAGAGAAGTATCATCGCTTGCTGAGCATGGGCTCGACAGTTTTTCAAAAATAGTTTCCGAAAAGATCTTTAATCTTTCTCGGGATCATTCGTTCAATCTGTTCCCGCAACACGATAATTTCGTCATGCAAAAAACCCCCACCTCGGCGTCCTGCCCTGCTGTGCCTCGCCATAGCCTCACGGGGCGACGGAGGGAGCTTGGTCGAAGGGCTGCGTCGCTATACCGAACGCAGTGACATCACCCAAAGCAATTTCCTATCAGTACAACCCCCACCGGCCTCTATTCCGGACTAAGCACAGTTGAAACTTCAAAGCCCTCGGCTGACAATTGACCCCCATAAATACTGCAGTTTCATAGGAGCAAAACCTGCAATGGCAAGTCCTCGCATAAACCATTAATTGACATCAAATTAGTGGATACGTAAATTTAGTGGATGATAAAAACGCAAATTCAGATCCCGGACGACCTCTACCACGATCTCAAGCGTCTGGCGAAGCGCAGAGAGTGGTCTTTGGCAGAGACCCTGCGCCGTGGCGGCGAGCACATGCTCGAGATTTATCCGGACCAGACAATGAAGTCACAAGACTGGACTCCCCCGTCCGCGCGGCATGTCGGCTGGAAAAATCAAAGTGCCGAGGAAATGCATCGTTTGGCCCTCGACGACATGGAGTCCCGTCTTCCTTAGATGCTCTAGCTCGACGCCAATCTCCTCTTCTACGCGTTCAACGCTGACTGCCCGCAGCAAGGGGCGGCGGAAAATTATCTGATAGGCCTGACAAAGCGGGAAGACATCGCCCTCAGCGAGTTCGTCCTCTGCGAGTTCTACGTTTTGCTGCGTAATCCCGCGATTTTGAACAAACCATTATCTTCCCGGGATGCCTCGGAAGTGATTCAGACCTACCGTAGTCACCCACTCTGGAAAATAGTCGGATTTCCAGCAAAAAGCCGCGTTATTCACAACGAGCTTTGGACTATGGCCTCCAATCCGAACTTCGCGCGCCGCCGCATATTCGACGCCCGCACCGCACTCACCCTTCTCGCCTTTGGAGTCAAGGAATTCGCCACTGCCAATACAAATGACTTCAAAGGTCTGGGCTTTGACAAGATTTGGAATCCTCTAAATAAAGCTTGAGCCCCCTGATTTTTTTTTTGCTCCGCGGCCTCGCCTCCTTTTATCGTCCTCCAACCATTCGCAATGAATAGGGGTTCGATCCGAGGACATCCGCCCCCTGCAAAAAAAGGGGTCACACCTTCCCACGTCGCTCGTTGAGCTATGAAGGACACGGTGGATCTCGAAAAAAGGACAGAATCGACTGGTAGGGTTATGTAGGTATGGATCGGGTACAACAATGACAGTTACTTTTTCCCGTCTTGACTCGGTCGCGGTATGGTCGTTCAAAACCTTAACATTTTTCCTCTCAAAAGAATCCCTACATAAGACACACCCCTCAATCAGCTCTCAAGTTGCTGGCTATGTTAGCCTTTTGCGAACGCGGTAGGAACCGCCGTTGCCGACGGCCCCCCGCACAGATCCGTACGTGAAGAACTACCTCATACGGCTCCTGCCTTAAGTCGGGCGTGAAATCGTTGGTTCGGATACGGGTGGATAATCCGCTGACTGGGCAAATGCCGTCTCACAAGACGATGCATGCGTTCCCATGTCCAACGGTGACGACCTCGCTGGCTGCGTCGACGTATCACCTTCAACCACAGACGAGTTACCTCGTCCACGAATCGACAAATACGACGACTGTTGTTTGGGATGGCATGATAATTCAGCCACACGTCGCAGCCACCTGGCAGTTTCGCCCAGTGGCCGGTGCATGCGTTTGTGCAGCTTAACTTTGATCGCCTGAAGAGTGGCGCGTATGCGTTTGGCAATGGAGTGACGGTGTATCGTGAACGTCCCATCTTTCCGCCTCTTGGCACACTTGTGTGTGAATCCAAGGAAGTCGAAGGTTTCGGGCCGTCGCTCCCCTCGCCTGCTCCGACGTTCGCTCGCATAACGACCGAACTCGATCAGACGGGTTTTGCCTTCGTGCAGTTTCAGACCAAACTTGGCAAAGCGTGTCCGAAGTTCCTCCAAACACTTTCTCGCTTCCGCTTGATTCTCAAAACCGATCACGAAGTCATCCGCATAACGTACCACTACCACGTCTCCTTGGCAGCGGCATTTGCGCCACCACTCTATCCACAGATCAAACACGTAGTGCAGATACACATTCGACAGGCACGGTGATATCACTGCGCCCTGAGGTGTTCCCACTGTCGCCTTTGACCATTGCCCATCCTCGCTGACTCCGGCTCGAAGCCATTTTCTGATCAGTCGAAGGATGCGCGGGTCGCCGATCCGATGCTCCAGAAACTTGATCAGCCACTCGTGGTCAATCGAGTCAAAGAAGCCTTCTATATCGGCGTCCAGTATCCAGTTCACTCGTTTGCTGGAGATCGCCACACTCAGTGCATCAAGCGCACTGTGCTGGCTGCGTCCAGACCGAAAGCCATAGCTGAATCCGAGAAAATCCTCCTCGTAGATGCTCTGTAATACCTTCGTCACCGCTTGTTGGACGATCTTGTCCTCCAGCGATGCGATGCCCAGTGGTCGTTTCCGGCCATCAGGCTTGGATATCCAGGCTCTCAGAGAGGGCTTAGCTCGATAGGCTCCCCGATGAATCCTTCCATGAAGGCTCTCTATATCGGCCCTCAGGTTTGGCTCGTAACCACGCCATGTCACCCCGTCAATTCCAACAGCCACCGTCTTCTTCAAGTGGAAGAATGCTTCGGTCAACCGCTTCACATTGATATGGTGTAAC
>JAPUIP010000217.1 GCA_027296925.1 Candidatus Poribacteria bacterium
GGCAAGGAGGCGGAGGGATTTGGTTCCATGCCGCTCGGCAACGTTTGGGCATTTCCGCCCCGTTACGTCCCCTTCGATCAGAGCCTTGAAGCGATGAAGCGTCTCTCCGTACGCATGGTTGGAGCCACGCGCGGGTGTAATTTGTGCGCCCATCCGGTGGATCTTTCGGAGACACTTGAACCGGAATTTCTGCGAATCGCCACCGAACTTTCTGAGGAGATGCAACTGGCGACAGCCATTCCGAAGCTCTGCACCGTCGTTACGGCGAGTCCCATTGACGCGGCGATTCACGATGGGTTCGGGAAGGCAAACGGCATCAATAGCTACGACGGGTTGGGTGAAAATTTCATGAGTCATGACCTATCGCATTACCTCGACAAGAAATTCGCGGGAAAATACTTAGATCAATATACCCTGCGAGTCCCCAAGCCGAAGATGCCGCTTTACCATCTCATTGGCGCGCTAGACCCACTGACCGATGCGGATATCTCCACCCGTATTGACGACGGGCTTCCGGAGACACTACCGGAATGGATTCTCGCGGATGGGTTGACTCATCTGAAGATTAAGCTCAATGGGAGTGACCTGGACTGGGATGTGCAGCGGGTGCTCTCGATCGAGAAGGTTGTCGCGGAGACACAGACACAACGGGGGGTGGGTGAGTGGTACTACTCCGCTGATTTCAATGAAACCTGCAAGGATGCGGCGTATCTGCTGGAATTCCTGCGCAAAATTCAGGAGGGCGAAGCCCACGCCTTTGAACGATTAGCCTACATTGAGCAGCCGACGGATCGCGATCTCAAAGCGCACCCGGAGAACAAAATGCATCGGGCGGCGGAGATTAAGCCCGTCGTGATCGACGAATCGCTGACCGATCTTGAAACCTTCACGCTCGCTCGCGAGCAGGGCTACTCCGGTGTGGCGCTCAAAGCGTGCAAAGGGCAATCCCAGGCGTTGCTTATGGGCGCCGCGGCAATTGAATACGATATGTTTCTGGCGGTACAAGACCTCACCTGCCCCGGCGCGTCATTCCTGCATTCCGCCGGGCTTGCAGCGCGCGTGCCTCGGGTTACTGCGATTGAGGGGAACGCCCGCCAATTCTGCCCAGCCGCCAACGAAGTGTGGACGGACAGATTTCCATCAATCTTCAATATTACCGATGGGACGATCGGGACCCACGTCCTGACCGGAAACGGGCTGGGACATTGAGGTGCGATTCGATCTCTGTGAGTTTTTCTTATCATGGATTCCGATGATAGACCCACCATTCCACGCCAAGCAGCAATAACCCCAAAAAAGCGGCATACCGCCACATCTCTCGACTCACCTCCGGCACATCAGATTGTGCCCGAGCGCCATCGGCAGCGGCGATCTCGCCGTGGTTGCGCCCGAATTGGGGCGGCGACAAGTCCGATTCCTGCGCGTTAAGCAGATTGACCGCAAACCGGCCAAACTGTTCCTCATCAATGAAGACGGTATAAACGCCAATCTGAGTCGTCTCGCTAAAAACAACCGAGGACGCTCGCCCATCCAGATCTGACCGGGTGCCATCCGGCAATTGGATCGCCATCCGCTCAACCGCGCCGGGATGGGCAACGCGAATCCGCACCGGTTCGCCCACCTTGACGACATCGGGTTGGATTGGCGCCGTTGTCGATCCGAGCCACTCTAGACACTGAGACATGAGAATTGGCGACGATGCAACAGACCGCTCAAAGAAAGCAAAATGTGAGATGTCCAAATCAAATGGATCAAATGCGAACACAACGACCTGTCGCTCGCCTTTTGCGCCGATCCAGATCAGCGGTGTCTGCGTGGTCTCAACGAGCGGAATGCCCCAGAGCGGCACCTGGCAACGCAGCGAGGCGCTGACTTCCAGATCGATCAACGACACATCGCGCATCACCTCGTGAGTCGGGTGCTGATCGATGACCCGGACTGGCTGTGCGTTTATTTCAACAGGCATAAAAGGCAGTCCGGCGATGGGATTGAGGAAAATGATGTTTCCCTCCGGAAGTGTCTCCGGAACAAACTGATCAAAGATAAGAACATCGTAGTCTCCCACCCCGTGATAATCCGCTGTTTGAATCCCATCCAGGTCAACATGTGGGTTCGTCTTGAGCATCGCCCGCAGCAGTGGCGCATCCCGATCGCTGACAAGCAAAACCTTCCATCTCGGCGGTGGATGCAAAACCGCCCAAGCCACGTTATCGAGGGGAAGGTCATCGTCAATATCGAGCCGAACACTGACAATCTCGCCATCAAATCTCTTGCCATCCAGCCTCGCGTCCTCGAAAGGAAACACGATTGACGCTGCTTCCTTCGCCGGAAGCGCCACCATTTTATCATCAATCGCATTTCCCTCAATTTCCAATCTCACCTGAAATTCTTTCGCTGCCTCCGCAAAGCTCTGTAAGCCAACGAGAACTTGATACTGATTTAGCAGAGTCGAGTCACGAGCGACGTTGAACTGTACAATCCCAACATTATCGCTGCGTTCCCCCACACCGATTTTGTGAACAGCAGCTTGATTGGCGGTATCGGGCAATTTGTCAAAATCATCACTGATAAAGAAAATCCCGGTGTTTGGGTAAACTCGCACAGCATCAAATACCGCTTTGAGATCTGGCGATATATGCTGCGCCGGTAGACTCTCGACGGCCTGGCGTAACGTTCTCGCATCTGATGTAAAGGCTTGACGGATATTGCCCGGTGGACGCGATGTATCCATGATCATCATCTGCCCCTCCGCACCGAGTCGATCAATCAGCTTCAACGCTTCCGCCTTTGCCGCATCGAGGCGGCTTTTCCCGGGATGCGTTGCTTGCATACTCGCCGAAGTATCGATGATGAGAATCGACTGAGCCCCTAAAGCGCCGGGTCGACGCAACGCGGGGCGTGCGACGCCCCCAATCACAACAAGCAGGAACAGCATCTGTAACGGGAGCAATAGTGAGTTTCGCAGGCGTTGGAAGGGAACATTGGCTTTCATATCCTCAATCGCTTCGAGCCAGAGCATCACGCTGGGAACAACGTGGCGTTGGCGACGTAGTTTCAGGAAGTGTAGCAGTGCCACGATTGGGATAAACGCCAGGAGGTAAAGAGCTGAAGGGTTCAGGAAGTGCATCACTACACCGCTGATTGTGCTTCCTCAAGTGAATCCACTTTATTGTTTTCTTTGTCGGACAGTTTCTGCAAAACCTCCTCGGCATCTTGCTGACCTACTTTACCGTATGAATGTAGCGTCTCGCACTCTTCGCGGACTTTGTCATACTCATGCAACTCAAAATAGATGTTCGCCAGGTTTTTGTGCATTTCCCTGAAAACGCCGGGCCAATCGCGCCCCGGCTCCATCTTAACCAATCGCGTTGCCCCCTCGACGGCTCGATCCACAATTTTGTCCAGTTCCGCTTTCTCATCGGCGGGAAAACTGTCTACATCCTCATTATTTTCCCGCATTTCCGCAATTCGCTCATTGTATGCGCCCAATCTACTGATTGCTTTGTCACAATCGTTGTAAGTCTTTTCAATACTGAGCACACCTTCAAAAAGCTTTGAGAGAAAACCCAATTTCATACATGACCTCCAAGAAATGTAACAATCTCTTCTTGAAAGCTATTATACCAAAAGGTCAAAGATTAAGCAACAACGGATTGATACGGCAGCCCCGGCGCTCCGTAGGCGCAAAGGATTTCTCTTGACCTGTCATTGTTTTTTGGGTTATAGTTGTAAACGCATTTCCTACCGCTATTCACGACTGGATGGGATGACAACGATGCTATTTTACTTTTTTATTTTTTTGATTCCGCTGGCGATTTGGATTATCTTACATTTGGTTTCCAAACGAGAAGGAGAAGAAAGCGCACCAAAGGTGCTCCTTGAGGAATGTGCGCTCTGCCATGAAGAATTTCCGATGGATGAGTTACTGGAGAAAGAGGTCGGCGGCTATAACCGGGTTTACTGTTTCTGTGGTGGCTGCATTGAACAGC
Organism: Candidatus Poribacteria bacterium; assembly: GCA_027296925.1. Classification (GTDB taxonomy): domain Bacteria; phylum Poribacteria; class WGA-4E; order WGA-4E; family PCPOR2b; genus JAPUIP01. Next base: position 3,990 of record JAPUIP010000217.1, read on the forward strand.
TCTATCGTGAATACCAGGCAGAGATAGGCCAGAGTGACCCAAAGCGTGAGCGAACAGGCAAATCGACGGATGGACCTTAAATGGTTTACGCCCTACACTGTCCGTATTAGATCCAATATATACACGTTTCATAACTTTACTTTTACGGCATAAGGAGGTCAAGATGTACGATTTAGTGACATTTGGTGAAGCAATGGTACGACTCACGTCCCCTGAGTTTATGCGTCTTGAACAGGCGAGCTCGCTATCAATCAGCGCCGGCGGGGCGGAGTTGAACGTCGCTGTCAACGGCGCGCAGTTAGGCTTACGCACCGCGTGGGTCTCCCGACTGGTCGATAACTGGTCGGGGAAGTTTATCCGCAATAAGGGACGCGAGTTAGGCGTCGATATGTCCCATATTGTATGGGTGCCTTTCGATGGCATCGGGCTTGAACGCAACGGTTTCTATCATTTGGAGCTCGGCGCCGGTCCACGCGCGAGTAGCGTCACCTATGATCGCGGCTACGCGGCAATGACAAAAATCCAGCCCGGCGAAATCGATTGGGCGTCGATCTTCAGCAACGCCCGGTGGTTTCACTTAAGCGGCATTACGCCGGCGTTGTCGGAATCCGCAGCGGCGGTGGCCAAGGAAGCATTGCAAGCCGCACGCGCCGCAGACGTGAAAACCAGCTACGATTTGAACTTCCGATCCATGCTGTGGAGCCCCGAGCAAGCCCAGGCAGCCAACCGGGAGATAATGGAATACATCTGTGTGCTCATCGGCAATGAAGAGGATTTTGAGAAGGCACTCGGATTCAAGGCGGAAGGCACGACGGAAAGCTACAGCCAGCTTGATCCAGAGAGTTATAAAGAGGTCGCACAGGCGGTCAGCGAAGCGTTTCCCAACATTGAGATGATTGGTACCACTTTGCGCGACGCCAAGACCGGCTGGCTGAACGATTGGCGGACGCTACTGTTCGATGGGAAGGAGTTCTACCTGTCGCGCGTTTACGAAAACCTGGAACTGGTCGATCGGGTCGGCGGCGGTGACAGCTTCTCAGCCGGGCTGGTCTACAGCCTGCTCAACGGCAAATCCCTCCAGGAAGCGGTTGATTTCGGCGGCGGGTACTCTGCGCTTGCGCACACCTTCCCCGGCGATTTTAACTGGGCAACCGCTGAGGAGGCTGAAAAGGCAATGCAAGCCGGTAGTGTCCGCATCCGCCGATAGACTGACTTATGAGGAAATGGGTCAACGCGCCTGCGGCAGTCGTTTTAGAGATCCATTTCCTCGCTCCTTCATTACAGCAAAAAGAGAGGTAATCCATGAAAATTACCGACGTAAAATCCTTCCCGGTGTGGGGAGGCGGCAGGAATTTTTTCTTTGTCAAAGTTGAAACTGACGAGGGCATCTACGGAATCGGCGAGGGCGGAATCACCTGGCGTGAACTCGCAGCGACAGAATGTGTAAACCATCTCAAATCCGTGCTCATCGGCGAAGACCCACGGCGCATCGAGCACCTCTGGCAGGTGATGTTCCGCGGCGGTTTTTTCCCAGCCGGGCGAATTGCCTGTTCGGCAATTAGCGCCATCGACATCGCGTTGTGGGATATTC
>JAPUIP010000218.1 GCA_027296925.1 Candidatus Poribacteria bacterium
GATGAAGCCTCGGAGTGCATCTGGCATGACACGAATAAATTCTGTGGGAGGTAGGTTCATCAGTTTTCTCCATGACTTTTAGACTTGACATTGTATAATCAGTACCGCGTCTAGGCGACCCCGTCAAATTGCGCTTTCTCGGGGGCGATGGCGATCCGGATGCTATCCCCCTGCATCGCCCGATCAAAGGCAGCGTTGATTTCCTTCAGTGGATAAATCGCACCAATCAGTTCCCCGAACGGATAGCGATTGCGTGTTGCCTCGACAAACCGAAGCGCAGTGCCCAGCGCAGATGGATGATAATTGTGATTTCCGCGGACCGTCAGACACTTCGTCACGATTTTGTGGGCATCGACTGTAACATCCGCATGCGGGAACACAAAGCCAAGCGTCAGGCAAGATCCACCCACTCCCAACCAATCGAGCGAGTTTACCAGCGCGTCTCCCGCGCCACTCACCTCAACGGCGAGCTCGGCACCGCGCCCATGCGTCAAATCGCGCAGGGCTTCGCCGATCTCATCCGCTGAATGGTCGGAAAGGTTGAACGTGTGCGTTGCACCAAAGGCCTCCGCCATGCGGAGCCGCTCCGGGACGCGATCCACGGCAGCGATAATCTCGTATCCGCGCTCTCGTAAACAGCATGCAGCATAGATGCCTAACATGCCTGCGCCCTGCACAACCGCACATCCGCCGGCTTTGTCACCCATCAATTCCAGCCCTCCTAAAACCGTTGCCAGCGCGCAGTTGAGCGGTGTCGCTTCAACATCGCTGATGGCGTCGGGGATTGGATAGATCGCCGTGCCGGGCCGGAGACAGATATACGCTGCGAAACCCCCATTGAGAAGATACGGCGCTTCGCTACGCGCATGCCCATACTTGAACAATTTCTCGCACTTCTGCGGCAGATTCCGCGCCTGGCAGTATTCGCAGTGCCCACATGCCGCCATGATGCTCCACGTAACACGAGCGCCCTCGCGCAAAGGCTGTCCATACGCATCGCGGGTGTTCGGCGGTGCTGCGGCAATACGCCCAACAGCCTCGTGCCCTAACACACACGGCGTTGGTGCGGTGCGCCTTCCCGTCACGGTATGCAGGTCTGAACCACAGATTGTTGCCAGACTCACCTGCACAAGTACATCATCTGGATGCGGTTGGGAGATCTTCTGTTGACGTAGCTCAAACGGGCGTCCGGCGCCATGAAATAGCGCAACGGAAGCGTATGGTTGCATACGACCACCTTTTCAAAATTTGTAGCAGGAATTCACGGATGTCTCCAAATATGTGAATTCGCTTGACACAGACATCACGCATTTCGTTTCGCTGCGCCGTTCAGCCAAAGCTGTAGTGCGAGTATCGCAGAAATTGTGACCAATCCGGCCGCAACGATAAACGGCAAGGTGACATGCACCGATTCGAGTCTGCCGCCGACAACGTGGCCCGACAAAAATCCGGAACTCCATGCGAGATGCGTAATTCCGACACCGCGCCCCTTCTCTTCAACGGTGGAAAATTCATCAATAAAACGGGGCATCGTCACCGAAACCGACCACGCGGCACCCGCGCTGAAAACCCCAGCCGCATACAGGAGAGCCGTTGAGTGCGTATATAGCGCAATCAACACCGCGCTCAGCGCGACCAGACAGGTTGCGACAAAGGCAGTCGGGCGCGCGCCAACAGCGTCACAAATTCGGCCCGATAGAAGTTGACAGCAGGAAGCAAACAGATCTCTCGATGCTCCAAAATATCCAGCCATCTGCACACCAGCGGCGCGCTTGATGAGAACCGGCAGAAGGAGGCTGACCGTCCCCCAATGGTACGTCGGCAAAAAACGCATACCCAGCAACAGGCGAATCTCCCGGCGCCGAAGCATCTTGCCGTATCCGGCCAGGGCTTGTGCGAAAGATTCCCGCTCGCCGCTTTTGGGGCTTCCCGGCAACGCAGGCAAAAATACAAGCGCAGTTAAGATGAGTGCAATCATAGCGAAAACCGCTCCCGCGCCGACAATTCGATACCCCAAACGTGCGATAAGTTCTCCACCGATCGCGTTCCCAACTGCTCCACCGAGTGTATACGTCAGGAAATAGACTGCCGCTGCGAAACCGAGCCGCTCGGGCTTGACGGAACTGATGAGATAGGATTGTCCGCCAGCCGTTCGAAATCCGGACGCAACTCCTTGATAGCAAAGTATTCCCAGGATAACCAGCGGTTGCTTACTGACGAAGACAATCCCCACGACCAATGCGCCGGTCATACCAAAGATGAGCGTAGGCTTTCGTCCCAGCCGATCACTGAGTACGCCACCAATCAGGGCAAACAACCCACCGAGGGCGATTGGCATTGCCCGGAATAACGCGGCATCCCAGACCGTTCTCCCCAACCCCTTCTCTACGTCTTCCACATAAACCGGGAACAGAAGTTCTATCGGCGCCGTGACAAGCCCCGATGCAAGTAAGATGAGACATAGCAAGATAAAATTGCGATTCCACATGAACGCAATGCCTTTCGTTTTCTGCAGCGTTTAGAGTGAGGCGACGCGAAGCCCAAGTCCAGTTCATTATACAGATTCGAAACAGAAATGCAAGCATTTAATTGCGGACAACCGAATTTTTGGATTTGTCATTTGGGGAAAGGTATAGTAAAAAAACGCAAAACCCCTTGAGTGAAACTGACTTTTATGCTAGACTCTCTGCAAGACTTGAGGATTGGAGAATGGTAGTAAGTATGAAAAGATCTGCTGGTCTGATTTTGCTCATCGTGTTGTTGTTATCCCGCCCACTCCCGGTACTGGGCGAAAAAATAGAAACGGTGATCGAAGATTTCAGCTATGTCGACGACGTTGCTGCGAGGGAGGTTTGGATCAGTGGAAACGACGTTCCTCCCGTTGAATCCGCTGTGCGTGATGGCGAACGGGGAGTGCGTATCTCAGCCCCATTTTCGCAAGGGCTGGAGCGAACCATTCATGACCGTGCGATCTCTCTCGACTTGAACCGGCACGGTTACTTTACACTGGATGTGTTTACGGAAAATCCGGAGGCTTTCAGTTCATTCACCCTTTACTTCCGCAGCGGCAATGGGTGGTATGGTGCTTCTGGTTCGCTTGAGCAATCAGGCAGACAACAGCTTGCCTTTAACAAAGCGGCTTTCCGATCCGAGGGAAATCCGACCGGCTGGCATCGGATCACCGGCATCCGTTTATCCGCATGGGCGGCTGCGCCTATCGACTCCGCCCTGATCGTCGAACGTCTGACAGCCTTGTCACACGACATTGTCATGATTCTGCCAACAGATGCATCGGGCACGTCCGCCGGTGATATTAGAACGGCTCAGAGGAATGCGGAATTGCTCAGCAAAATGCTCCAGGGGATTGGTCTTCCAGCGGATGTCCTCGAAGATCGAATGGTTTCGTCGGATGTCCTCAAAGGACGTCGGTTGGTCATTCTGCCACTCAATCCCAAAATTCCGTCCGAAGTCGCGGCTGACTTACGGCGTTTTGTTGCAGGCGGAGGCAAGCTATTCGTGACGTACAGCCTTGCGGACAGTGTTGGGGATGTCTTGCACCTACGACGCACTGCATGGGTGCAGCGCGATTTTGCGTCGATTCGACTTGATGCGCCGGATATTGCCGGGCTGCCCCAATCGGTGAAGCAGGCGTCGTGGAATATCACCGTTGCCGAGCCGACCAACAGGCGGACGAGAGCGGTTGGTTACTGGCATGATGACCTGGAAACGCCGACCGGATATCCCGCCCTGTTCCTTGGTGACAACGGGGCGTTTTTGAGTCACATCATTTTGCCCGATGATCGGCACGCCAAAGAGCAACTCCTGGCGGCACTGTTTGGGCACCTCGTCCCCGACTTTTGGCACGATATGGCGAAGTCCGCCTTGAATCGCATGACAGCCGTGGGACACCTCAAAGGTTTTGAAGCAACGCGGGAATTCATCAAGGACGCCAAACTGCGTAACGCCTTGGAGACAGAACGAAGTGGCACTTTGAAAGCGTTAACCCGCGCTGAGAAATTGATGCAGAACGCACAAACGCTCTACACCGTCGGGGATTTTGTCGCGGCGGTGGACACAGCCAGGATGGCTCGCGCTGGCTTATCGGAAGTCTATCTGTTATCCCATCCAAGTCCTAAACGCGAAGGACGTGCCGTCTGGAATCGCTCCGGGACCGGGGCCTACCCCGGCGATTGGAATCGATCTGCGAGTGAATTGGCGAAGGCGGGGTTCAACATGATCATCCCAAACATGCTCTGGGCGGGTGTGGCGCATTACCCGAGCACGGTGCTGCCCCGTAGCGACACATTTGCCAAATACGGGGATCAGATTTCCCAGTGTGTCGAAGCCGCGCATCGGCATGGGCTTGAAGTCCATGTTTGGAAAGCCAATTGGAATCTACAGGGCGCGCCCGATGATTTCGTCGAAAAAATGCGTGCCGCGGGACGAACACAGGTTTCACGCACCGGTGAGCCGATTCACTGGTTGTGCCCCTCCCATCCAGACAATGTGCAACTTGAACTGAATAGCCTGCTGGAGGTCGTGCGAGATTATGACGTCGACGGGATTCACCTCGATTATATCCGCTATCCGGGACCGGAAGCATGCTACTGCGATGGCTGTCGGGAGCGTTTTTCGCTTGCCACTCGCCAACGGATCGAGCGTTGGCCCGCGGACGTCTTGCGGGATGGACCGCTCAGAGAAACATATCTCGATTGGCGTGTGGAGCAGATCACCCGGTTCGTGCGGCTTGTCCACAAACGCACGCAGGCATTGCGGCCAGATCTAAAAATCTCCGCAGCCGTTTTCGGCAACTATCCCGATTGTGTCCAGCAGGTCGGACAGGATTGGGTGGCATGGGCAGAAGCCGGTTACGTCGATTTCCTGTGTCCCATGAACTACACCGACGATGATCACCGATTCACTCGCCTTGTAGAACGTCAACTGGAATTGACACAGAACCGCATTCCGCTATACCCCGGTATCGGCGCAACCACGTCAAGCGTTGCACTCACGCCCGATCGCGTCGTTGGGCAGATTTACCTCGCCCGGCGGGCCGGTGCTTCCGGCTTTGCGATCTTCGACTTCTCCACCAATACGGTGGATTCCGTGATTCAGGCGTTCGGACTGAGCGCGGGTATAACGCCGGCACAACCGGTCCATAAAGGGTTAGGCAAATAACTGAATTCAGGAGGACGATATGCCACAAAATTCATAACCCAATATTCGGGCGACTGGTATTGATGGGCGGACAAACCTCGCCACCGGGGCCGGAGTCGAATATCGTCTGCGATCCGTCCGCTTTGAAGATGGCCTGCTCGGTAACGTCAACGATATTTTTGATCCCCTCCTGCCGGATGACGTCGCGGTTGCCCTGTGTTGGGATTTCCAGCTTTTGGAGAATCAGAGCGCGACGCTGACGCTCGTTGTCTCCGACATGGGTGAAATGGTCGCTGGCGCGTCTTTCTTTTTCTGATAGGGAAATCGAGCTTTTGGCCGGTCATTCTTGGCTTGAGTGCGGTGATTACCTTTGTCGTCCTATTTGAGCGGCAGCCTGCCATCTAGAGCACTTCGAAGCTCAGAGCCTGCCCTGCCTGTCCCGAGCTTCGAGGGGAGCCTGCCGAAGGGATAAACTCCGCCGAAGGATCGGGGGGTCATGAGACGCTCCAACCGTGGAATTCATTCGGTGGCTGGAGGCGTTCGCCGGTGAAGCTCCCCGATCCTTCGCTGCGCTCGATGACAGGTTCTGAAGATCGGGGTA
>JAPUIP010000219.1 GCA_027296925.1 Candidatus Poribacteria bacterium
ATCGCCGGCAGTGACGTAACCGATAATCGCCGCCGCACCCAGCAGGACGAACAACGCGCCACCGAAGAGGGCAAACAGAATTAAACCCAGCCCGATCAATGCTCCCACGATACCTCTCCACCTGTCGCTGAAATGTTTATATACGCCACAGAAACACACGGAAGGACACAGAATAACTCTTCCGTGAGTTTTCGTGTGATTCTGTGGCTATATACTTTTAATCTTTTGCTTGGCTGATAATCGCCATGAGGATATGGACCGCAAAGTGAACGGCAATCAGGATGAACCCAAGCGGAATGATGATCTTCGCCCACCACAGCGGCAGCGTGCCGACCAACGTTGTGCGACTCACCTGCTCGCTGCGTAAAAAATCGATGCTGGCATCGACGAGAATGCCAACGACGGCCAGGCTGATCAGGTGAATTATGATGGTGGTGAGTCGAACGAGGCGTGCGGGCAGAAGGCGTGCGAAGACATCGATGCTGATATGACGTTTTTCACCCGTGGCAAGCGCCGCGCCCAAAAACGCGAGCCACAGCGTGAAGTGCTGAAGCATCACATCGTTCCACAGGATACCGGTGTGAAACAGGTAGCGCAGCACAATCTTCAGGAGTGCCATGCCGATCATCAATAAGATGAGGAGACACAGCAACGCGGTTTCAATATGGCCGAGGAGGGTATTGATGCGTTTTAGGAAGGTCATTGGGAGTGATGCGCCATTGGCGAGCGAACGTAAAGCAAGCTCTACGATTCTCATCATTCTTTCGGGAGTACCTGACCGGCGAAGGTTTGGGTCAGAATTTTGCCATCGCGAATAAGGAACGTATCGGTACCCAGAGGGATATTGTAGTTCGCAGATTCTGCATTCCAAGCAATGTAAGCGATCTCTCCTTCGATGACTTGCTGTAGCATTTCAAAATCCGAGCCAGGCGGAAGGATCTCCCCGGTCAGTTTCTCAAAGAGCGGCCGGATTTCATCGAGTCCACGCAAAGCACCGTCTGGCGTAATGAGCACGGAATTTTCCGTGTAGTCTTTCATAATCTCATCGACATCCCCAGTGCCAAAGGATTGCAGATGATGAACCAACGTTGCTTCCGTCTGTCCTTCGGCACATGTCGACGCGACGAGGATAAAGTTACTGACTTGTGGCAACAGGGTAAAAATTCCTCCTTAAAGGTTAAGAGCTTGCACGACCTACCCCTCCGCCAACACCTGAATTCCCGCACATGGAAATGCCGCCACTTTTGCGTTTTGGGGCAACTTCTCCGCGAGCATACTGATGAGCGTGTCCCACTCACGGAAGAGAATATCGTTCGGATGCTTCTTGTAAAAGTCATCGACAGCAAAATGCTCCGAGCAGACTAATAACTGATCCGGCGTGCCGATTTTCGGAGTGGGGAGCGCCATCGGCTGCTGTTCCGCTTTTCGTCTGAGGAAGCGGGCATAATCCATCTGATCAAAGAGTCCGTGATAACAAATCCCATCGCTCGCCGGATTGAGGGCGATTGCGTAGGCGTGCTCGAAATAATGCCTTGCCCAGAACGCCTTTCCGGTCTGGATCGGGTCTGAATCGAGCGGGTAGCAGTTCAGCACCACCAGATCGGTTTCCTGGCGAATCTCATCCGGAATCTTCGTGCTGTAGGTTTCCAGTGCGAAGTGTGCCCCTTTGCGGTGCGCTTTGACGAAGTCCCCAACGAATAGCCCCGCGACTTCGCGTCTGCTGTTGATCACGACGTTCACAATAACGTCCAATCCGAGCGCTTTGGCGACAGCTTCGGAGGCATCCCGATGGTCCGGTTCATTGCCGCGCCTTTCAATCACCGCATGTCCACGTCCTGGATGGAAAGAGTGGAAATAGAACATCGTGGCAAAGCCTGAAACGCCGGGCACGATGAGCTTGGCGCCACCTCCGAAGCCGACCGATCCGTGAGGGTAAATCCCTCCCAAGGCGATCTTGAAATCGGCATCTGCAACCACACGGTTAATATATATCGGTAGACCACTCGGAAGATTCCCCAACGCGCACAGATCGCCGCTCATAAAGTCGTGGCTTGTCACTTCGTATTCTGCGGCGATGTCCGCACCAACTTTCTTCACGACTTCTTCATCCGTGAGTGGACGATGTGAACCACCGCCGACCACAAAGCGGATTTCGTTCTTGGGGATACCGGCCTGAAAAAGTTCACGAAGGAGAAACGGAATTACCGTCGCCGCAGGTGTGGGACGGCTCAGGTCATCGACGATGATAGCGGCGCTGGTTTTGCCACGCGCCATCTCCGCAATCCGCGGTGTGCCAATGGGTTGACCGAATGCCGCTTCGATCCCTGCCGCCGACAGCTGTGGCGCGTCCTTGGGAGCGATTGTTTCGACCGTCCAGCCTTCTGGAAAATTCAGTGTGATTTCTTCGTCTCCATACCAAGCACGTGAGTGCATTCTTGCGTTATTGTTTTGCGTCATTGACTGGCCTCCAATGTTAAAAAGTAGAACGGAAAATTGTGAATAAACAAACTCACTCGCTGAGTTGCTGATCTGGCGATTCGCCCATGGGTGCTGTCACCGGTCTGTCTGCGACTTGATGCTGCTGTTGGTAACACAGAGCGGCGTGAATAAAATCCCGAAACAGGGGATGTGGCGCAAGGGGTTTGGACTGAAATTCGGGGTGGAACTGCGAAGCGACCATCCATGGGTGATCTACCACTTCCCCAATTTCAACGAGACTTTCGTCGGGGGATAAGCCGCTGAAGCACAATCCCTCCGATTCGAGTCGATCGCGATACCGGTTGTTCAACTCGTATCGATGACGGTGCCGCTCTAGGATAATTGGCTGCTGATAAGCCGCATAACCTTTCGTGTTCTCCCTGAGAACGCATGGATAAAGACCGAGCCGCATGGTTCCACCGAGCTCTGACTGCTTCTGTTGATCCGGCATCAGATCAATCACCGGATGCGGTGTTTCATTGTCAAATTCGGAGCTATTTGCGTTTTTCAACTTCGCAACGTGTCGTGCAAACTCAATCACCATGCACTGCATCCCAAGACAGAGCCCCAAAAATGGGATAGTGTGCTCACGGGCATAGCGGACCGCAACAATCATCCCTTCGATTCCACGATAGCCGAAACCCCCGGGAACCAGGATGCCGTTGATTCCCTTAAACACTTCATCCAGGTGCGGATGATCGATCAGCGCCTCAGAATCGACCCATTTGATGTTTACAGCGGCCTCATTGGCAATCCCCCCGTGCTTGAGGGCTTCCTTCACACTGAGATAGGTGTCAGACCCGGTGACATATTTACCCACGAGGGCAATCTGCAGATGGTGTTTCGGGTGCTTCAGCTTATGAACCATCTGCGCCCACTCGGTATCAATCGGCGGCCGATCTCCGAGCCCAAGTTTCTTAATCACCAGATGTGCCATGCCCTGCCGCTCAAAGTTTAACGGAATCTCATCGACCAGGTCTGTGTCATGACCTTCGACGATGTATTGCTCCGCGATACCACAGAGGAGGGAGATCTTCTTTCGCATCCCCTCATCCATCGGCTGGCTGGTGCGGCAAATCAAGAGATCCGGCTGGATTCCCAATTCCTGCAATGTGCGGATGCTGTGTTGCGTGGGTTTACTTTTGTTCTCCCCACCCGGCAACGTGTAAATCAGCGATACGTGGATAAACAACGTATTTTCGCGGCCGATTTCCATCGCCATCTGTCGAATGGCTTCGACGAATGGGCCGATTTCAAGGTCGCCAATCGTGCCACCAATCTCCGTGATGACCACCTCCGCATCGCTGTCGTGCCCAAGCTGATAAATGCGCGACTTAATCTCATCGGTGATATGGGGAATCAGTTGTATCGTTTCACCTAGATAATCCCCGCGCCGCTCCTTGGCAATGACTTCGCTATAGACCGAACCGGTTGTGAAGTTGGAATATCGATTGAGATCGATCCCGAGAAATCGCTCGTAATTCCCCAGGTCGAGATCGGTCTCTGCGCCGTCCTTTGTGACAAAGACCTCACCGTGTTGAAACGGATTCATGGTTCCGGCATCGCTATTCAAGTACGGATCAATCTTCACAACCATGACCTTGAACCCACGATTGATGAGCAAGCGCCCAAGCGACGCCGTTGTGATACCTTTCCCGATGCCGGAGATCACCCCGCCGGTTACAAAGATATATCTTGTCATTCTGGCTAACAACTCCTTCAATAATGCATCATTCGTCAAACGTAAATATCAGGAATAGATGTAATGATCAAGAAGATGGTTCACGTAGACTTTCTTTTACGGCTGGCGTGATGCCAGCACTTTAAGCACACGCTCCAAATCCGCAGGCACATCGACGCCAATCAACGGATGTTCCGTTTCAACAACGCGGATACGGATGCCGTGTTCGAGGAAGCGCAGCTGTTCCAGCCCCTCTGAGCTTTCATACGGCGTGCGCTCCCATTTTGTGAACTCAAGGAGTCGAGCTCGACGGTAAGCGTACAGCCCCACATGCCGGTAAATTGGATTCGTTGGCGTCCAAGCGTTGGATAGATTGCCGGGGATTGACGCTCTCGAAAAATACAACGCGAATCCGTCGCGGTCTGTGACAACTTTGACAACGTTAGCATCTCGGTAATCCGCTTCGCTGTCAACCCGCTGCTTGAGTGTGCTCACTTGCACATCGGGTTCATCAAGGAACGGTTGAATCATCCCATCCAGCATGGCGGGCTCAAGGAGCGGTTCATCGCCCTGGATGTTGGCGACGACATCGCAATCCAGTGTCTCCGCAACTGCCGCCACTCGATCCGTCCCCGTCGGGCACTCCGGCGTCATGGCGACCTCCCCACCGAAGCCGGCAACCGCATCGTAGATGCGCTGATCATCCGTCGCGACAATCACCGCGTCCAGCGTTTTGGCGCGTGTGGCTCGCTCGTAGACGTGCTGCACCATCGGTTTTCCAAGAATGTCCGCCAACGCTTTCCCTTCAAATCGACTCGACGCATAGCGAGCGGGAATAATTCCTACAATTTTCACAATGTTCTTGTTCTCCTTTTCAGGCCGAGCTTTCAACTCGTGACGTTTCGTCTTACTCTGGGAGTATCAAGCCTCTATCGGCAAACGTAATTGTTGGCGAAGCGCTGTGCGCAGTCGCTTCATGATTTTGACGGCATCTTTGGATTCCTCAGTGGTGGCACTAGCCCCCGGGTAACGAACTCCGACCGCATACGGTTGCAAAACAGCGAGATCCGAACGAAGAGATTCCAGGGCAGATTCGACCTGAATTGCCAGGTCGAGAAGCGTTTCCAGCCCATGTGGTAACCGTTCAGGTCATGAGTCGATTTCTGCTTGTAGTTAGCCTCGAAGCGAGGGCAACGGAAGATCTACAGCACTCCACTTCGGGGTCTTCTTTTTTGAGGTCGTTGATCACGGAATCGAAGCGGAAGCTTGCCCCTCAAAGTTCGGGA
>JAPUIP010000022.1 GCA_027296925.1 Candidatus Poribacteria bacterium
CACGCAACGTCGAGGAAGGCTATCCCCATGACAGGGCGCTGGATCAGATTGCGGAATTTTTGGATATGGCTGCCGACCATGCGGAGGCAACCGGCATCACGATCGTGATCGAGCCAATCTGTCATCGTGAGGGGAATATCCTCCGGACCGTCGCTGATGGATTGGCGATGGCGAAGCGGGTCAATCGGAAAGGGGTTCAATTGCTAGCAGACCTCTATCATGTCTGGCAGGAGAACGAGCCGATGCAGAACATCCTCGATGGGGCGGAGTGGTTGGCGCATGTCCACATCGCCGAGCCGGCCAAGCGATCCTATCCGGGGAATGATGACTTTGATTTCACCGATTTCTTTACCGCCCTAAAGCGGGCCGGCTACGATGGTCGGGTTTCCTGTGAGTGCCAGTTTGATGACTTTGATCGCGATGTCGAAACCGCGTTGCAGACCATGAAAGCATATGTCTAGACACCGCATCACAGAATGCCGTATTTATCATAAACTTCCCTCAGCGTCGCACCCTTGCGGAGTTCTTCACGGGTACGGTCCTCGCCGCTGACCTTCTCCAACGCCGCCTCGATTACCTCCGCTTCGACCGCCCGGGGGATAACAACAACGCCATCGTAATCCCCGAAAACGATCTCCGCCGGGTTGACATGCACGCCGCCGCACACGATCGAGGTATTGTAAGCCAACACGTCGCCCCGCCCGTTAGAATCTACCGGTGACATGCCCGTCATGAAGACTGGAAACTGCATTTGAGTGAGCTGCTTGGTATCGCGGATAAATCCCTCGACAATAACGCCGCGCGCCCCCCGGGCTCTCGCTGCTGTCGCAAGCAGTTCACCCCAAAAACAGTTGCGGGTTGAATAATTCGTGGAACAGACCACCACATCGTTCGGCTTCAGGCTGTCCACCGCCTCGATTTCCATCTGATAAGGTTCATCGGAAATTTCATACACATCTACACTCAAAACGGTCATCGCCCGGCCAACAACAACAGCCTCCCTGTATAACGGGCGAATGTCGTGGCGCATCGTCTGGTTACGATACCCCGCGCGATCAAGGGCGTCTGAGATCACGGCGGCGTACAGTTTTTCTGCCATCATGTCAAAAAGTTCGGTGTCGTTATTCCATTTCATAGCGAGCTCCTTTTGTCTTGCGCGAGGCTTGCTTCGCCCATCACTTCTACGTTTTACGCATTATGGAGGAGGACTTCAAATGAGCGCACGTCGGTTTATCCTGTTGCTGATGTTATTCAGTATGACTTCATCTGTGGCCGCGGATCGCTTCGCAATTCTCATCGGGGTTGGTGATTACGATAACCTCCCCGATCTTCGGTACCCACATGCCGATGTTTCCGCACTCGGGCGCACACTCACCGATTATGGCGGGTTTCCGGCCGGGCAGATTTTCACACTCAGAGGGAGCGAAGCGACCTATACAAATATCCGATCGGCGGTGCTGGATTGGCTTGGCAAAGAACAGCGGGTCACCCCCACAGACCTGGTGCTCTTTTACTTCAGTGGCTACGGTGCCATTGAAGCTGAAGCGGAAAATCAACCGGTGCAGCGATTCCTGTTGCCCTGGGGGGCAAAGCGCGGAAACCCATCAACCTACTTGAATAACGAAGAGCTGGCAAGCTGGTTTCGACAAGTGCCGGCGCAATGGCTGGTCCTCCTTGATGCAGGTTTTCAGCGCGGTGGAAAGAGCATTACCTCAGAGCGTAGCAAAGGGCTTGTCATACCAACCTTGCAGATGGAAGATGCCCTGTTTGCGACTTCGACCGCTACCATTACGGCAAGCCAGGACGACGAAGCCGCGCATGAGGACGACCGGCTGCAGCACGGGGTGTTGACACATCACCTGATCCAGGGAATTCAAAAATCGAAGCTGACCGACCTCAACAAAGACGAGCGGTTATCTGTCGAGGAGATCTATCGTTACCTGGAGCAGCGTGTCACCGGACAGCATCCGCAGCATAAGGGCAGTTCCGATGTCATCGTGATTAGCGAATTGACACAACCTGCCGTTCCCGCTGAGACGCTGGAAGCGGAGGAAGCCGCCGAGCCCTATGGGACGCTCGTTCGCGCGCTGATCAAAGGTGCAATCACGGAAGGCTTCACTCCTGAATCGACGGTTGCGGTTTATAATTTTCCGTATCAAAATAGCCGCACCGCGACGGGATTCAGCCGCTACCTCCAACAAGAGATCGAGCGGAAACTTCGCGCTGAACTTGCCTTTGCGCTCCTCGATCAGGAGACCTGGCAATCCCGTTACCGGAACAAAAGCCTCGAATTCTCAGGGGCGAAAGCGCCATCTTCCCCGGCCGGCGTTGGCGAGATTATCGGATCCGACGGCGTCATCTCCGGTAGCTATTGGGTTGACAACGAGTACGTTGAAATCCGGGCGAAACTCACTTCAAGCCGCGCAGACCGTTCTCTTGCTGAGAAGACCGTTCGCGTACCAAAATCTCGTATTCCGATTCACTTGCGTGGGCAGCTTGTCCCGCCTCAGCCAACATCGATAGCGGCGCCTATGTCTCAAACGTCGCCAGTGACGACGAACACTGATACCGACCTGCGGATTGATGTCTGGACGGGGCGAGGTGATGGGGGGATATATTACGGGGGAGAGAAGATGGTCGTCTTCTTGAGGTCTAACCGCGACTGTTACGTACATCTGGTATATGCAGACGCTGCTGAACAGAACATCCGAATCTTTCCGAATGCATACAGCGAGGCAAATCGCCGCATTGATGCGAACACGGTTTATCGCATCCCTACCACGACAGATGCCTTTGAGTTTGTGATTCGTCCGCCGTTTGGTCGAGAGGAACTCTACGCCTTTGCCAGCACTGCGCCCTTGCCACACGTGCCAGGACGAGACGCCGGAAAAGGGTTGATTCTGTTGGATGGCTCCCGACAGGAAATCGCCGGGCGATACAGAAGCGTCAGGGCAGAAGCGCCACAGCAAGCAAATGTAGTTGAGGCGAGTTGTATTGTGACAACGATGAGTCGGAAATGAGCGGTGGATTTTCGCCGATTTTAATGACGTCCAGCACCGCTCGCCTTCGCAAGCACATTCCGAAACTCATCCTGCGTCATCGGCTTACCCGCAACATAGTCCACGGCCGCAGGCTTCTCATCAGTTAATTCGATCAGGTCCGCCGAGCCCGTCAGTAGAATCACGGGCGTATCTGGCGAAATCCGCTTGATGGCGTTTGCCAGCTCATCTCCGTTCATATCCGGCATGGCCTGGTCTGTACAGCCAATACACATCTATTCCCACGACCCGGTGGCCAGTTTGGCGATTTTGCTGATTCTGTTTAAGGCTACCAAAGCCCACCTCTACCCGCTCAATCCACCGGGAAGCGGTATGACTAGAGCGGCGCCTTGTACTTGTTGAAATACGTTCGCGTCGCCTGCATCACTTTTGGCGCCAGGAGAAGCGTGGAGGTCATCGTCGGGATGGCCATGAGGGCGAAAGCTCCGTCGATGAGGCTGACTGCGGCGTCCAAAGAGGCCACGGCAGCGACCACCATCAGCACCACATAGAAATAGTTGTAGATATGCTGGCGCTCGGCGCCGATTAAGAATCCCATACATTTTGCGCCGTAGTAGGAGTAGGCAAACATGGTGCTGGTGCTGAAGCAGACCACGCAGAGCGTGAGCAGATAGGGTCCGATGCCGGGCATAGCCT
>JAPUIP010000220.1 GCA_027296925.1 Candidatus Poribacteria bacterium
CACCTCGATAATATCGGGGTGTCGCTGTCGCTACCACTGCCAAGTTTCTTAATCCCGCACAGCGGGGCAGTGGGTCTTGGAAACCTGCTCGCACGGATTAACGGAGAGGTGGGGGTTGAGAGACCCCTTCCTACTCCCAAAAATACTGTGCCTGAGTGAAAGCCAATCGCCAAGCGGATTTCAGACCGCAAACTTATATCTCATAGTTTCGATTCCGGCGGTGCTTCTCGTTCAGTTCGAAGTGCGATGACCACCTGTTCAAACTGTGCCTCGAATTTGGCGTTGTCCGTCTCCCACCCGGTGAAGTCTGCCGCTTGTCGTTCCTTGATGGTCTTTGCCACACCCGCGTCCCACTCAAAAAGATAGTCATCGAGATTAAGTGGGATTAAGGCGAGGACTCTACGTCCCTCCCGCTTGCGTATCTCTGCTTCCTTGGTCAGTGCTATTTGACTAACGCCATACGGTGGATCTCCGTGAACTTGCCTGCGCTGAGACGATAAAAATACAGTCCACTAGAAACCGCCTCCCCCGTCTCCGATCTGCCGTCCCAATACGCTGCTTTCTCGCGATCATCATAAACGCCCGTCTTCAGCCGTCCCAACGGCAACGTGCGGACCAGCAGCCCACGAGCGTCGTAGATCTGAATCGTGACATCGGCGTCGTGGGCAAGGCGGAATGGAATCCAAGTTTCGGGATTGAAGGGATTGGGGTAGTTTTGCAAAAGGGCGGTTCGTTTAACGGCACCCCATTGCGCCAACTGCTTTCCATCCGGCTCGACGGCAACGGGTTTAGCCGGAAGTTCAGGATGGATGTTCCAAGTGCGTGTTTGATAAGAGACATTGTCCCATGTCAACAGCACGGAGCCATCCGCATTCACGGCGAAGTAGCTTGGAATGTCTGTGTGGACGATTGGTGTTTTTGCGGTCCAATCCCAAATCTGCAACCGATTGTCTTTGTTGACCAGAAGATAATCTGATTGCCGCAACCCATCGGAGAACCGAATAAACCGCGTCGGTGGTCGTGCTTGGATAACCCACGATTGTTCGGGGGCAGCGTCGTCAATTTCCCAGACTTGGATCTGATGGAGTCCGCCAATAAGCAAATCGGGAGCGTCGCGTCCTGGTGCAAACGCAAGACTATCAATCTGAGAAAGTTGCGGCTGCCATGAATGGCGATGAACATATTGACCCGCATTTCGCTCCCAGAGTTGTATCCATTCTTTGCTATCTGATGTTACCAGGTACCGGTCATCTTCGCTGAAAATGACCCACATCACTGCTCCCCTGTTCGCATTGGGCACTTGAGGCGCAAGGGCTTCTGGATTTTCAGGGTTTTCGATGTTGTAAATCACCACCCCGCGACCTTCGCCCATTGCGAGTCGTTTCCCATCCTTGCTGAAAGTGAACGGTCTGGAACCCCGGTCATTCGGAATCTTTGATACAACTTCACCACTGTCAACGCTCCGAATCTCAATCCACGGGTCTTGATCGACGGCGAAAACCGTTCCGTTCGGCGACATGGCGAGTCGGCGAAGAACCCTGTGGGGAAAAATGATCTTCCGGAGCGATTGCGTCTGCATATCCCAAATCGTCACCGCTGCACCTACGAAACTGACAAGGGTGCGACCATCGGGGGTAATCACGCCCCATGCTGGTGCGACGTAATCTGTCGAGAGCGCAAGGCGATGGGACGGCTCTATGTCCCACAACGCTACAAAACCGCCAGTGTACCACAGCACCGCCAGTTTTTCATCCGCCGAAATTGAAAAGCCCTCCAGATAAATCGTTTCATCCCCGAATTCGTTGAGTTGTTCGCCGGTTTCGACATCCCAAGCCCGTACCCGATGCGCCTGTCTCGGCGAACCGCTTCTGCCAACTGCAATGTAAACCCGCCGACCGCCCGGGCTGAACGAAATCTGTTGGACATCGCCCATCACATTCCATGATCGAACCTTTTCCAGATTCTGAGCATTCCACAGCGTGACTTGATTGAGTGTGTCAGCGGTGATTAGCCAGTGACCATCCGCACTAAAAACCGCCTCTATGACCGAAAATGGCGAACTATGTAATACCCGATCTGGCATATCAAGAATCCCAAGCCGCTGACGAGCGGTGACGTCCCAAATTTCTGTGGTCAACCCCCAGATTTCATCGCCGCCAAGGTCTTCAATCAAACGTGTATGGCTGGCGAGCAGTTGCCGGCCGTCTGAACTCAAAGCGAAAAAGACGGATACGGGATCCTGAATCCATTCAATTTTTCCAAGCGATTCTCCGGTCTCAGCGTTCCAGAACCGAATATTCCTGCCCGAATGGTCAACCAGTACAGTTAGATTACGGCTCACCACGGCTGAATGACGGTTTATCGGCTGTGT
This sequence comes from Candidatus Poribacteria bacterium, assembly GCA_027296925.1. Lineage (GTDB taxonomy): Bacteria > Poribacteria > WGA-4E > WGA-4E > PCPOR2b > JAPUIP01. Next base: position 2,372 of record JAPUIP010000220.1, read on the forward strand.
CCATTGATGGACCTTTCGACGAGTCGGAATATGCCAGCGTTCGACGGATCGGTCTGTGAGAGTTACTAACTGCGAACCGTCCGAACTCACGGAGACTTTTCCCATTTTCTCGGTTCTTTCGGCGAATATTGCCAGCGTTGTGTTGGTCTTCGGATAAGCGATTTCAAGCCGATTGGCAAGGACACGAAGGATTTTCCCATCCGGAAGAAAGGAAATTTTGTGTAGTACTCCTTTCCCAAGCGATCCAATCGGCTCGATGGCTACAGCAGTTGAAAAGAATGTGAAGCATAAAAACAGGATACATAGCGTTTTCATCCTCTGACCGCCTCCTTTTTCGATAAGTGTTTAAT
>JAPUIP010000221.1 GCA_027296925.1 Candidatus Poribacteria bacterium
AAGAATATTCGTCTAAAAATTTCAGAGAAGGACTTGATTTTACGATTAAAGTTGGAGAACTGGCAGAAAACCAAGAGGGTGTTTGAAAAGGTTTGACAAAAGGGGGCTGTTGGGATAAACTGCTCGGCTATGAATAGAGAATCTTACCCAACAGATTTAACCGATTCTGAATGGAAGATTGCTCAACCTTATATCCCGTCAGCGAAAACGGGCGGACGTCCACGACAGACCGACATGCGTGAAGTGCTGAATGCGATTTTCTATCTATTGCGCACGGGCTGCGCGTGGCGTCTGCTGCCTCATGACTTTCCACCATGGGGGACGGTCTACACTTACTTTCGACAATGGAAAAAAGACGGGACCTGGAAGCGTCTGCACGATACGCTGCACGAAAGACTCCGAAAGCAAGACGGACGGGAGTCCGAACCTTCCGCCGCGATAATCGATAGTCAATCGGTGAAAACCACCGAAAAAGGGGGGTCAAGGGCTTTGACGTTCACAAACAGGTCAAAGGCCGCAAGCGCCACCTTCTCGTCGACACGATGGGGCTTATCATCGCTGTTTTTGTCAGCGGCGCCCACGTTCAAGATAGAGATGGCGCCAAGTCACTCCTTTTGAAAATCAAGGGAAAAATACAACGGTTGTGTTTAATCTGGGCGGATGGGGCGTATGCCGGCGGGCTCATCGATTGGGTTCTGGACAAATGTGGGTGGAAGTTGGAGATTCAAAAAGGACCCAAAGGCGGAAAAAAAGGATTTGTCGTTCGTCCGTGGCTGTGGATAGTGGAGCGAACCTTCGCGTGGCTGGGTCGCTACCGACGATTGAGCAAAGACTACGAATATCTCACCGATAGCAGCGAAGCGATGATTTATATTGCGATGATTCACTTGATGGTTAGACGATTGGCTCAAGCCCCCTGAAAAGTAAGAGGATCAGATAGAAGAACTTTTCAAACACCCTCTGAGAGGAACTACACAATTGGAAACAAGGGTTCCTATATTAAGGATGCGCGCCCCTAACCACCGATATTAGGGGACGACAAAACCCGAAAATGTGACCAGAAAAACGGGTTCACTTCAATAGTTTTGTTGCCCGTATATGGAATCGATTGTAAAGCGGGCTTAGGACTATGACCATCACATCGATGACTGTGGGAAGGAATCGCTATTAAGGAGGAACGTCGATGCGAAGTAAATTCATTATTTCGATTGCCCTGTTAAGTTTCGTCATAGTCGTTTCGTTTGTGGCGAAGTTGGGTTACGATCGCCGCCATGTTTATCATCTGACCATTGCGACTGCTGGAAAAGGCGGAGAGTACTATGCCTTCGGCGAAACGCTGGCGCAAGTGATTACCAAACATCAACCAAAGATACAGATCCGAGTGAGAGAAACGGAGGGTTCTCTCAAAAACATGATACTGCTGCATGCCAAAGCGGTTGATTTTGCCATTGTGCAGAGCGATACCCCAGCGACACTATCCGCTCGGGCGGTGGCGTCATTATTTCCAGAGATGTTTCATCTGATTGCTGCTAAAGAGGCAGACATCCAGCGTGTTCGGGATCTGAAGGGCAAAAGAATGGCCGTGATGCCCGCAGGAAGTGGCTCGCATCGAATTTTTAACCAGCTAATCCAACACCACGGTTTAACGACGGAAGACTTTCAGCATGTACAACTCCGCCCTGAAAACGTCCTCAATGCGTTCGATCAAGGTATCATCGATGCTGTTTTTCATATCATCGGACTTGGGAATCATATGACACGCGATTTACTAGAAACGGGCAGGGTGAAACTGGTGCCTATTGATGGAGTTATGGGAATGAGAGTTTCACAACCGTATTTTGAAGCCACCCACATTCCCCAAGCAGCTTACAGCGGTTATCCCCCAATACCAGAGAGGAACCTTCCAACCGCTTCTGTGCGAGCGATGCTGTTAGCACATTACCAGGTTGATAAAAGTATCGTCCATGAAATAACGCGCATCTTATATGAACATCGCAACGAGTTGGTGACGGCGAATTCGCAGGCCGCCACAATCCGGAAGCCGGATCCAGGGGAAGATTTGAGCCTACCTCTGCATCCGGGCGCCAAAGCCTACTACAATAAGGATAAACCGGGCTTTCTGAGAAAGTATGCGGATTCAATGGCGCTGATGCTCTCGGTCATCATACTTATTGCTTCAGGGGGTTGGCAATTTCGTTTGCGTCTCCAGCAGCGTCAAAAAAATCGGGCGGACATCCACGTCCGTGAAATTGTCAATCTGATTGATCGAGCCCGAGTCATTAAAAATTTCGAGGAACTTCAAACCGTTCGCGGCCAGTTGTTTGATATCTTCAAGAAAGCGATCGAAGATCTTGACCAAGATAGAATCTCGCAAGAATCCTTTCAATCGTTGACCTTTCCGTGGGAAATGGCTATCAGCGTCATTCGTCATTGTGAAATGTTACTCATGAATTCGCCAGGGAAGATGGAGGTATCAAAAGACCTTCATCGCTCAATGCCCCAATCTATGCCGGTACAGCAGGCTCCCCAACCGAACTCAATAAATAAACCGCATTGCAACGAAAAAGAATCGGATGACTCCACCAGAAATAATTCACACGCATGATAATTAGGGGTTTGATGTGGTCGGCGAGACAGTCACTATGGTGTCTTACAAGATATTGAATTGTGAACTACTGAGACTGTCTTATCTCCGTACCCTGAGAGTGCTTCGCTAGCCGCAAGGGTCTTGCTCGCCATTAACGCGACCAGCCCAAATAAGACCATAGGCCCCATCGGATAAGGACGCAAGACAAAACTGACAATCACAGCGATGAACACTCACCGTTCGCTGATTTGGATCCTGAAAAATTGAAATTGGTGACCGAGATCATACAAGATATTGTATGTCCAAATTTAAATTAGCGGACGAAAGATAAGAGGGGACGATGAAAACACCTAACAACATCGTTAAAGCAGTCGGCAAGTTAAATTCAGATCCAAACCTCCGATGGCAATTGGTGGTCTTGGTCTGCATGTATATAGGCTATGCGGCATTGATGCTTTGTCGGAAGACTGTTGTTGTAGCTAGT
>JAPUIP010000222.1 GCA_027296925.1 Candidatus Poribacteria bacterium
TAAGACTCCGAATCACTTCAAGTTTTAACGACGGTGCTATCTCAGGTTCGCCTAACATCTCCGTCAGCACGCTAACCGCCTCATCTTTGGGATAGGATTTCATGACCCGCCTCGCCTGTCCTGCGGTTTGTGGAGACTTCAGACTGGATGCGATGGCAGGTATAAGCTTAAGACTCTTTCTCTTTTCAGCGACTTGAAGGGCAGTATCACGGATTTTTATAGAATCACTCTGTAGAAAGGTAGATAGTTTTGCATCATCGAGCATCGAGGGCACATCGACTAACATGTTCAGCGCAATGATGTTTGACGCCTCATCCCCATCGGTGAGCATTTTCTCGAGTGTAGACTGAGCCAGGGCTTGGGGTCCGTCATCTATTAAAAGGATTGCCGTCGCCGCAGCCGCCCTGATGTCGGAGGGATGGGATTCTGGGTTTTCCAAACAATTGGTCATCGCTGGGATGGCTTCGGCCAGATGTCGTTTACCCGCAATGACTAAAGCTTTCGTCGCTAAGGTCCCCTGAGCGTCGATGATTGCCAATAATTCCTCGTCTGGAATAATCTCAGGAGATTCATCCGCCATAGAAAGGATTTTCTCCTGAACAAAAGGACTTGATTCCTTAAACAGTCGGTTTAGTGTTTTACGCCATGGTGTGACCGACAGATTTTCGATGAGTTGTAGTGCAGAAATCTGCTGCGCCTCATTGTCACTGTTTAAGATGCGTTCAATGGTGGAAATGATGTCTCTGTCTGTGGTGTCAAGGCTTCTGCTATAGCCGCCTTGTCCAAAGTCCAACCGTCGTTTTTCGAGGGCGGACATAAGTTGAGAAACATAACCTTTTTTCAACCGAAATGTCGTCATAATCCAGATCGCGCCGGCGCTCAGGGAGACGATACTCAGGATTGGCATGAGCGTGGCGTCTTGTGTATTCAAGAATTTGAGAGACACAAAGATCATGACGCCGACCAATCCTTCCAAGCCGGTTTTGATCGTTCCATCAATAAAGAGCTTAGCGCCCTGTTTTCGCTCGGGCGCAACGGGTAGCCAGAGTAACTCAACAGAGGTCTTGTTAATCGTAAATTTTGTGACCTGATCTGACGTTCTGGCGATTAAGGCACTTGCTAGCAGGGGGCTGAATAAGATCGCCACAGATCCGATGCTGAGTCCTGTCGGCAACACGAGCATTCCCGGTAGAATACCAAATTTTGTGAGAATCCATCCCGTGAGAAAGACTTGAATGAACAAAGAAATGACGCCCGTTATCGCATAGAAAAGACCGAAGAATCCTGCGAGCTCACTCTCAGATGGAAACGAGCGACTGGAAATTATCAAAAACTGATATTCAACGATGACAATGACGATAGCTGAACTCCCGGTTGCAACCGCTATCGTCTTCATATAGCCGTCCAAAAACGAGGGTCTTTTTGATTGACGTTCCGGCGAACGCTGAGCAGTAGCAGCCTGTGAGAAATAGGGTTTGGCCAGCTGTGCCATAAATACGCAACACAGAATAAACACGGCGGAACAAATCAGCAGATAACGAGTACCGAATTGGCTGACAAACGGTGGAATACCGGAACCGATCATGATGCTCGCAATTGGGCTCGCACTGAGGATGAGTCCGAAGAGCCGCTTCGCTTGACGGGAATTAAACACGCCACCAGCTAGTATCCAGAACTGGATGCTCATCACGGTGACAATCACATCGATTGTCACGTATAAAACCGGAATAAATCGACCCTCAAGCCGGAATTGTAGCAAAATCAATGTGAGGGCAAAAAAGATACCGCTTACGGAAGTAAGGGGTATAAGCCCCATCCGTTTGGATAAACGAGTATAGATGACCGCAGTCAGGGTAACGGCCCCAGCCACGCCCATAAACATGAGGGGCAAATAAGATGTGTCAAAATGATTCAGAAAATACGTATTTCTGGCGGTCTTACCGGTGGTAATCATTGCCCCAAAGAAAAAGAAATATGTAAAAAGAATGAAGACCGGGACGTTTTCACCCGGTTTGATATTGAATAGCTTTAGCAGACGGGTCATTTGCTTTTAACACTCAGTATATCACGCTTTCCCTTCGGAGGAAATAAAATTCTCAGACGCTTTGGAACTCATTTCAATCCAAATCTTGAGGTGTTTGACTGTGGATACTTACTATTCGGGCAATTAAAACCGCGACATACATCACGCCAATCACGCCTTCAAGTGAGGCCAGTGATTGAGATTGGAAAGTCACGGGCGTTATATCCCCATACCCGATGGACGTCAGTGTCATAAAGCTAAAAAAAATTAGGTAACGCCACCCGATCTTACTGTCTGCGTCTATGGGTACATTCATCCGAAAAGACCCCGGCTTAAGGGATTCGATGAAGTCGTAAAGCGTGCCGAATGTGACGCCAATCAGCAGGTAGACGCATACCACGCCGTATATCGTTTCTGCCGTAATCCGGTTACTTTTTATAACCTCTAGAAAAATGATAATCGTTGCGAAGGCATAGAACAAAAAAAAGGAGCCTTCGACGAGGGGGTGTCCGCGAATACCTTTAATCAAGGCTATTATACTTGCCGACGCGGCTACAAGCGCAAGTACACTCGCCGCGATGACCGCCCATTTCTGAGCGCGCATGGCATAAGCACCGGAGATAAGAAGTGCCAACGAGACAAGCCCTCCAAGAAATGCTCCAAATTGATTATCTGGAAAATAGGGATATCCAATCAGAAGCACGGCTAACGCGACCAACAAAAAAATAAATCGGCTCGCCGTGTTTCTCTTACCATTTGCTTGATGTTTAAAGGCTGTCATATGGATTTACTCTTCGCGCTGGCTTGGTTGATTTACAAATTATTCACTGGCGCCTCCGTGCCGCTTGTTGCCGAAATGCCTCCCATCCGGCAACGGTCATCGCTGTCATTTCTTCAACCGTTGCTTTTATCATCTCTTCGTATTCGCTGAGAAAGGTCAGTTGGGCGCGTCTGAGTTGGGAATCAAAGGGATCGGCAATCTCTACTGTGTGCCCTCGGCCAAGTTGCAATCCAACGTCATAGACAATCTCACGTAGGTCCTCCACCGACTCAAGGGATTTGGTAATGTTGAGCTCTGTGTAGTTGTCTGCCCATGACTGTACCCAAAATGCCTCCCCGCCAAAGATGCCTCCACTTCGAGGAAAGTATCCAAGGAATCGATGGTGTAGGTTTGCAATCCGCGATTGTCCAATGAGAATCCGAAATGCGTCTCCTTGGGTTGCATGAACACAGTCCACCCCACTCAGATCGCGAACTTCTTTGGCTTCCAATATGATATCATCATCGGGGCTAGCAGTGGGGCCCTCGATACGAACCAGAAACTTTCTGTCGAGCGCACTTCCATACCCCAGTTTCAGCCGTCCAAAGTTTTTCGTTTCAAAAAAATTCTCAGAAAGTTCGGGATATTCATCCAACATGACTGTGGTGTATTTACGAAATCCGGTATCGAATTTTCCTTGGTCGCCAACAGTTAACGGCTCCATGAGCGAATCGCACCACCCCAAGAAGTCGGTGCGGTCGGAAGTAAAAGTCGCCTGTGTCCGCTTCGCAAAGTCAGGGCTCACTCGTTCTACGTCCGGGTTCTCAAGTGCGATGCGGTATCCCTGCAGAAATCTAGCGAATAGTCGCTGTTCTTCACCGGTCCAATCCCGTTGTCTACAGGTCAGGTAAATTGACACGCCAAATCGGACAATATCGATGATTGCGGGACCGACCGAGGAATCGTCATAATCCGCAAGGCCATGGCCTAATGATGATACCGCGTATTGTTCAAGATGTGCGTCACCGTGTAGGTTTACGTTAGGCCTTGCGGCAAAAAAGCCCGATATCGTTCACATACCGTCTGAGAAAATACAATATTGATAAAGCGAAAGTACCCATATGGA
>JAPUIP010000223.1 GCA_027296925.1 Candidatus Poribacteria bacterium
TTCAGCGCACGCCCGTAGCCCGCGGGCTCGGGATGGTTCACCACCCTGGCTTTGGCTTTCCGGGCCACCTCCATGGTGTTATCGGTGGAGCCGTCGTTGACTACGACGATCTCGTACTCACCCATGCCCTTTGCTCCGAAGGTTTTGTGGATCTCGTCGATCGTTTGGCGAATGGCGCCTTCTTCGTTGTTGGCCGGAATCACGACGGAGATCATATCTCACCCCTTCACAGCGACCCGATGTTGCTCCAACCAAAGCCCCAGGCATGCGAGACCGAACAACTTGAGACCATTATCCTCGTGCCGGTTCGCGTGAGCGCGCCACAATTTGTCCAGCGTGGCGGTACTGATCCAATCTCTGATACCGGTGTCGTAGGTTGCCTGCTTTCCGATAATCATCAACTCACCTGAGAACCAATTGGAAACCGGGGCATTGAAGCCGCGCTTCTTACGACGCAGCGTTTCCCGGGGAAGGTGCCTTTCCTGTGAATCTTTTAGGATCGCCTTGGCGCGAAAACCGCGCAACTTCCATTCTACCGGAAGCCCGGCGGCAAACTCGACGACCCGATGATCCAAATACGGATTTCTCGATTCCAGGGAATGCGCCATGGAGGCCTGGTCCACTTTGATAAGGATGTCGTCTACGAGCCAAGTCTTCATGTCAATGTACGAGGCTTGATCCAGATAGTTACAGCCCGGGACATCTTGACAGTATCTCTCGAAGTCCTGCGCCGCATCCGAGTCTCGGGACAGACCGTGTCTCAAAACAGCTTCCTTTTCATCGTCCGAGAAAATAGTCCTCCAAGAGTAGTGCGACCTCGGGAAATCGAGACGGCCCCCCCTCAGGAACTGCCGTAGCCTGTAATCGAAGCTCACCTTGTTAAAAGACACAGGCCACAAACGATCGACCAGGCGGTATACCGACCCCAGCACGGCATCCGGACATCTGGAGAGCACTCGATGCAACTTGTCGGCCACGTAGGTCTGATAGCCAAGGAAAAGCTCATCTCCCCCGTCTCCAGACAGAGAAACGGTAACGTTCTCCCGCGTGAACTGACACAGGAAGTACGTGGGAATCATCGATGTGTCTGCAAACGGCTCGTCGAAACAGGAGACGATTTGCGGAAAATGAGCCGCCATGTCCGGATCGACAACGCGCGTCTTGTAGTCCACGTTCAAGAACTGGGCGACGCGCTGCGATTCGGGAAGCTCGCTGTACGATTCCTCCTTGAAGCCAATGCTGAAAGCCTTGGTCAGTTCCGCACCGCTGAGTTGCGCCATGGTTGCCACAATGGCAGAGGAATCGATCCCGCCGCTCAGAAAGGCTCCCAGCGGCACGTCGGCAATCGATTGACCTCGCACGCTCTGCTGAAGCAGCTCGTTCAGCCGCCGCTGAGCCAGCCGAGGGTCGGACCAGTCCGGCTTGTTCAGGAATGCGTTCTTCAAGGACCAGTACTCCTGCACCCTGGGAGCCTTGCCCCGCTCGACCAGCATGAAGTGCGCGGGTGGCAGTTTTTCAACGCCGTTCAGGATGCAAGTGTTGGTTAGAATGTAGTTGAGGGACAGAAACTGGCTGATTGCGCGCGGGTTGATGTCCGTCGGGCAGCGAGGGTGAAGCTTGAGCGCCTTGAGTTCCGAGGCGAAGATGATGCCCTCGCTCGTGACGTGGTAGTAGAGCGGTTTCTCTCCCATTCTGTCGCGTGCGATGAAGAGCCTTTGTTTGGCTCGGTCCCACAGGGCGAACGCATACATACCGACCATGCGTTGCAGGCAATCCACACCGTATCGCGCATAGGCGTGGAGGATTACCTCGGTGTCCGAGTTGGTCTGAAAGGCGACGTTCTCTTTTTCCAGCTCGGCGCGTAGCTCTCCGAAGTTGTAAATCTCTCCGTTGAAAACGATGCACAGGCTCTTGTCCTGGTTCCACATAGGCTGATTGGCGATCGCCCGCGTGTCGATGATCGAGAGGCGCCTGTGGCCGAGCACCAGCGGGCCGTCTGCCTCAATCGCACCCGCGTCCGGGCCGCGATGCACCATGGCGTCGGTCATGGACCGAACGTCGTCCACCCATGGAGCGCTTACCCAATCCAATGCCCCGGCGATTCCGCACATGCTAAGTTTTCTCCCCCTAGTGGAAAAGCGCCAGAAATGCTACAAGCTGCGGAAGCAAAATATAGAACGTGTAGCGTGTAAAGTTGGGCTCAACCAAGGCGATGTTTACCGTACTCGAGGACAAAGTCGCTGATGCCGATACGTTCGATGGCGATAACGCGATTGTCGGCGATTGGATGATCACTCACGTCGGCGTTGTATCAAGCGGTCAGTTCCGGGCAATGATTCCGCTGCAGGATTTGATCTCCGAACGACCGACGCCCGACACTCAGCCGTTTATTGCTTGTCCTGCCTTGCGACCGACGGGTGGGCGAAGCGTTGACGTTTAGCTTGTTTAAGTTGTTTATTAGCTTTTATATCTTGGCCATTATTTCTGGACCAATTGTTACACAAATCACAGGTTCGAGCGTAATCTATGCCAATGTCAAACCAGGTTGTCATCGGCGTTCTGGCTCTTATGCTATTGGGCAGACCGAGTTGATATGCGCCGAAATGTGAACCAAAAACAGTATATATTTGCGCTCGGTATTGACCCAGCGACAGTCGCCTAGCTGATTGACAGTAGTGCTCCGAACCGCATAAGGAAGGGTCAGTTTTGACCTGCAAAACTTGGCTCAATACTAGATGCAAATCAATGCAGTCCACATTTGTAGGCTAAAAAGCTATCCATGAAATCTCAAAGGCCAATTCTCGTCACTGGTTCCCTTCGGTCAGGGACCACATGGACAGGAAAAATGATCTCGGTGGCTAGCGAAGTAGCTTATATCCACGAGCCTTTCAATCTGGATATACACATGGGGGTCAACCCCCAGCCATTTGAGTTTTGGTTTACGTACCTTGACGAAACAAATTCTGAAACTTTTCGTGAGACTTTTCGTGACATCGTGGAATTCAAATATCCGCTCGCTCACAATGCCTCCCAGGTAAGGACACCAAGAAACCTCGCTAAGTTACTTAGAGATCAAGGATTATCCGCCTGTCATAGGATCAGAAATGCTCGTCCGCTCGTCAAAGATCCGATAGCATTTTTCTCCAGCGAATGGCTGGCAAGCCAGTTTGACATGCAGGTAATAGTCTTAATAAGACACCCGGCGGCATTCTGTTCCAGCTTAAAAATCCTGAACTGGGGATTCCCCTTCAGGAATTTCCTAAGGCAGCCATTACTAATGGAGAATTACCTTTATCCGTATGAAAAAGAAATGATGGAGTTTGAGAGAAACGAAAAAGACATCATAGATCAGGGCATCTTGTTGTGGAATTGCTTCCACTTTACGGTGAAAAAATACCAGGAAAGGAATACTGACTGGATATTTATCAGGCATGAGGACCTATCATCGGATCCTTGCGATCAATTCAGATTGTTGTATGACAAGCTGAATCTGAGATTTACGCAAAAGGCGAAGAATGCGATCGAGGAAAGTAGCGGAAGTCATAATCCAGTGGAGCAAATACCACAGAAGCAATTTAGAAGAGATAGTAGAAAAAACGTAACCAATTGGAAAAATCGCTTGAGTCGGGAAGAGGTCGCACGAATCAGGCTAAAAACAACCGATCTGAGCAGTCTGTTCTATACGGACAGCGAATGGTAGGTCTGTTGATCTCCAGAAGCGTATATTGGGATTTTCGGCTGCTTTGAATCCTCTCTGACATTCACCGAATTAAGATAATCTGCCGGGAACAGGACACCGCCATGATGAAGGGTGATGAAAGCGTCTCAAAATTTTACAACGAAGTGGGCTGGGAAACTGACGGGGACAACACCGAAGACGCTAAAAGATTTGAAGATCTGAGGAATTGCGCTAAAGAATATGTGAGGAAATGTAGATTGCGGGTCTTGAGGCATATTCCAGATGAGGGCGAAAACATGCTGGATATGGCGTCAGGTCCCATTCAATACAAAGAGTACCTGGAATATTCAAAAAACTTTAAGAAACGGTA
>JAPUIP010000224.1 GCA_027296925.1 Candidatus Poribacteria bacterium
GGCAGTACGAATCTCGACTGCCAGCGCGTAGTAGTCCTGTTGCCGACGACGAAGTTGCGACCTCGCAGCAGCAATCCGTCCCTGATTTCGGTCGAAGAACGGAATCGAGAATCCGAGTGCGGGACCTGCTTCCCACTCGCCTTTGTCACGTTCGATTTCAGTCCCAACATCCAACTCTGGAACGAGTTTCGTGGCGTTTTCGACCCCCAGTTGTTTGCCAACCGCGACCATCTCACCTCGTGCAATGGCAAGGTCGATGCTCTTTTCGATGGCTTGTTTTTCAAGGTCTGAAAGTGCCATCGCCTCGGCTGGAATGTCGGGCAGGCGTGTTTCGACCGTCCACGCCGTATCCTGACCCCATAGCCCCATCAATGCGTTGAGCCGCTCCCGGCTTGAAGCTTCCGCGATTTCTGTCGCGGCGAGTTCTAGTTTTGACTGCTCATAGAGCGTCTTCTGGAGAAGCAGGTCGAGTTCCGGGACATTTCCGGCTTCGACAAGCTTTCCTGCGAACTCGTATCCCGCCTGCGTTGCGAGGACAACCTGCTCGAACATCTCCAACATCTGTCCGTCCGCTTGGACGCGATAGAATGCCATGCGTGTCTGTAAGCTCAAGTCCATCACAGCCGCCGTCACGCGAAGTTTCGCTGCCTCGAATTCGGCTTCGGCAACCGATTTACGCATCGGCGCATAGAAAATCGAGAGAAAATCTATCTCGACCTCGAAGGTGTACGTGCTGTCGTCTTTGGCTTCCGCTGCTGGCTCGTCCTCAGAGAGACCGAACGACCCGACCCCGTGAAAGACTGGATTTGAGAGCAGTCCGGCGTCAACAACTGCTGCTTGAGCAATACCAAGTTCCTCATAGGTCGCTTGGAGGCGACGGTTGTTCAACAGTGCGATTTGAACGGCGGCATCGGCAGAAAGCGGTTTACCCAACAGTTCACGAATCGCTTGAGCCACTTGCTCATCCGCTGTTGTCCCTAGATTCCACTGGATCTGGTATCCGATACGTTCATCGATCTGTTTCGCAACGGTGTTGAAACCGGCTTCTTTCGACATACCTGCGCAACCGATAAGGACAAGTCCCACTCCCAAAAAAAGGGCGAAAAAAATGAGGGTTGGACGGGATAATCCCGCCACAACGCCGATCCTGTGTTTTGTCATAACCTCCTCACTTGCTCTCGTGCTCATGTTGGGGGATGAGAACGATTCTTGTAAAATCCTAGCACATCATCGCAAAGCCTTTATACATCAAGGATTACGACCCATTGAGATTGAACTCGATTGTGTCTTTATTCCAAGACTTACCGTTTGTGATACAGAGATAAAGTAACGGAATAAGTGACACAATATCGGGCTTAAACGCTAGTTAGGACGAGTGTTCCTCAAACGAACGTTTGCGATACAGACTATACTCATCTGCCAGGATTTCGTGCTTTTCGTTCTCGTCCCCCATGTTCAGACATCTGGACACTTGCAACCGACAGTTTGAACATCTCACTATGGCACTTGGGCATCCCACTCCCAAAAAGGGTTGCCACCCTATTCCATAAGTCCACGAATTCCGAAGATGTCCTCGATTCCAAGCTCCCTTTGAATCTGAGCGAATAAGTGATTCACTTTCCGCGTGCTGGTTTGCCAGTCCGTGCGGACAAAAGAAGAACTTTGCGCCGACTCTGGTGAACTCAGCGGTGTATAAACTGCCCCTTCACGCACAGGTTGATATTTCACCTGCACGAGTGTCCGATTGTCCCGGCTCGATTCCACGAAAATCACATACCCATCCGCCCAACCACTGCTGTACGCGCCAATCGGTCTTGAGGCGAGAATCGTTCCCATCTGTGGATCCAGTTTTGCCACATGCAGTCCGGTTTTTCGGACCGCCTGATAAGCGGCCTTGAATACCGTTTCGTATTCCATCTCATAGTGCCGCTGCTTGGTCAATGCGGTCGATGGGCTCAGATAGCTTTTATCCCATATGCTCTTTCCGCAGCCGATCCCGCTCAAAATAATGGCTAAAGCAAAAAGACGCCAGCAGATTCTTCTTGACATTAACATGGTTTCTCCCTTTCTCTAAGAAGTCGCCTCTCTTCTATAATTTCAGCAGAATGACTCATTAGACATTCCGTTTCATTTGTCACCGCCGTGCGCCACGGTGGTTTTCGAGTTCTTCAATCCTCAGACGGTAATTCATCTGTTCCCGAATGGCGCGAATCTCAGAAGCGAGTTCGCTCCCCGGCGGTACCAGTTTCGCTGCCTTTTTTAAGTGGTCAAACGGACGGGTGCGGTAATAGGTCCAGTGGGCGAATCTGCCGATTTCGGCGTAGTAGTAGGCCAACACGATGTGCGCCTGAGGCGTGGGCCAATAGACCAAGGACGTTTTGAAAATGAAGCCGCTGAAATCGGAATAACTCCCGCCACCGGTGCTGATATTCCAATAGTTTTGCCCTAATTGAAGCAGCCGTTCGGCAATTTTTTGCCGGCCAAAGGCTCCGGCATCCGTATTCGGGTATTTGAGCAATAACGTATCCCACGCCGAAAGTGCGCGTCGATAGTTCTCCGGCACGAAATCGCTCCACTTCCATGTCTTGAGGTCCGGATACCTGTTCAGCATCCGCCGTACCTCCGCAAAGTACATCTCATACCGATCGCCACGCTTACCGGCAGGCCAATGAGGATAGCCATCGGTATCGTACCGGTCTAACTCCGCCAACTGGGGATACCGATCAATGATGTGCTGACGCCGGACAAAGATTTCCCCCCGCTCGCCCAACGGTGGAAGCCGATTGCTTTGACCCAGTCGCCAGTAGCATTCGCCCATCATCCATGCGGCGTTATCGGCGAGCTCACTGTCGGGGTAGAGATCGATGACGTTCTGGAATTCTTTGATGGCGGTTCGGTAATCCGCCATCTCCTCAAAGTAAACCCACCCCAGACGGTACTGCAGGTTGTCTAGGGTGGATTCATCTGCCGTTTGCAGGGATTGACGAAGGGACTGAATCGTTTCGATTTCCTCCAATCGTTCCCCGGCAATTTGGGCGGGTTCCACTTCGAGAAAGAGATACTTCTCGGTGAGTTTTTGATAAGCAGCAGTTGCTTGGGTGAGATCGCCAGAAGCCAGATACGCATCGCCAATCTTCACTTGCGCGACATCTGCCGAATCGCTGGTCGGATATTCTGTGAGGATGTTCAGATACGCCGTAATTGCCTTCAGAAATTCACCTTGGGCGTAATAGCTATCGCCAATACCCAGTTGGGCATTATCAGCGTCCTGACTTTTGGGAAACTGAACGACGTACTGTTTGAAGTCGATGATTGCCGCCTCATATTCCCCGGCGGCTTGTTGATCGCGGGCAGAACTGTAGACGATGCCCGCTTCCTCCATCGGGCTAAGAGGTGCCTTGGGCAAACAACCGACAAGGCTAAAGGTTAAAACGATGAGAGTCATGCAGCAAAAGATCGGTTTCATGGTGGGTTCCTCCTTCCCACTGTCTTGCGTAACCAAGGGTGATTTTGTAGACCTGACAGGTTTGGCAAACCTGTCAGGTCTGAGTGCTTAATACCGGTACGCCGCCGAAACGAAAAGACGATTCAAGTCGCGCTTTTCGTTGAGAGATGGATCGGATTGCTCCCATAAACCGCGTAGATAGGCGACATCCACCTTGATGACCTGATTGATAATGACGCCTGTGCCGACGGTCAGGAAATCTCGATTGTCCTCAATCACCTTGCCGACATACGGCAGTGGATCGTGCAAGTAGCCAATCCGAATGGGGATATTGACGCCAGGGACAAAATACTCCATGCCGATGTGCAGGCGCAACGTGTCCGTGTAGAAGTTTTGAAAGTCATTGCTTGCGGTGTCGTCGGCGGGGGAATCGCTGTATTCCGCTTGCGTCCAATCGACATACTGAACGTCACCGGCGAATAATAGCCTTTGATTGAGCAACCGAATGGCAATTCCGCCGCCAAATTCAAACGGTCTTTTGATATCGAAAAGCGTCGAACCCGATTCCACATCGGTTTCATCGCTTCCGTCATCGAAGCGGACCGAAGTCCCCTGTGTCCAATCTTCATCGACTTCGAGGGACATTGGCAAGGTAACGGTCACTCCCGCGCTGACATGCCGACTCAATTGAAAGAGGGCGCCGAGTTTTCCGCCGAGTCCAAAGACGTTGCGATCGATCGTATCGAAAAAACTGAATTCCGCGACCTCTCCATCCACGTTCTGTCTGTCCGTGGCAATGACATCTAACTCAGCAGTTTGGCTGCCACTCCAAAAATCGAGCGACGCGCCCAAGCTAATATGGCGTGAGATGTAAGCCGCACCACCAAAACTCCAGACGTTAATGCCTCCCGAATCACTGTTGATTTCATCGACAAAGAATCCCCCGAAGTCCGGATCGGTGGACGGATCGAATCCTCTGAGCTGGGTTCGGGAATCGAAGCCCTGAACTCGGTTGAAGCCGAAACCAAAAGCGAACCCGCCCCGGTAGGCTGTAACCGGAAAAACAAGCCCCATCGAACCGAGGCGCGTTTTGGACTGATCGCTATCCGTCGCTTCCGCTCCCGAAAATTGGGTTGTCGTCTGAAGCGCCGTATGAGACAGCGCACTGAAAAGTTCAGCCTTTTTAATCTGCGCGATTCCCGCAGGATTCCAATAGAGTGCGGTGAAATCGTTGGCCGTGCCGATGAACGCACCGCCCATGCCCATTGCGCTTGCGCCCACCCCGAAGTGATTTCCGAGGGTCTTCTCTTCTACTTGGGAAAATGCCACACCTACCAATTGGAACAGAAATACCAGTAGAATCATCCCGACGTGCCGAGGGTGTTTCGTTGCTGTTTTCAGGGTCATACTAATGCCCCCTATGAGAGCTATGAGAAGTGTGAGAGGTCCGACTTGTGCGTGAGCGAACGGGTGCACCTGAACGCCTAACAGCCGAGCGAGATCTCAAACGTCCCGAACTTCTTAAGCGGTTTTCTCCACGGACCTGACTTGATCGGGATGGAGCGGATCGATAGCTCCTTGCCCGTGGTGCAGTGGCATTTGACCGGATGCTCCTCGAACTTCTGACTCTGGCGAATCGGGTGGGTTGACCCGAACCGTTTTGACGGCGTACATTGACCGTGTTGGGCGCTTGAGCGTCATTTCTGATTCTCGTACGCGGCGATCCGGCCAAGCGTGAGCGGTTCATCACGCGCCGAGTCGAACGGGAACGCCCCCCAACGCCTCTGCGAGAAAGACCGTAATTTGCCCGACCATTATGGTGGCCAACCAGATAGTCATAGTGGTGAACGCCTCCATACCCCCCATACCCCCCGTAGTAACCATAATACCCACCGTAATAGTAGGGAGAGTAAAATGAACGGTAGGGGGAATAATACCCACCGTAGTAGGGATCATCATAGGGATAATAGTAACCCTCATAACCATCGTCATAAGCGTCAGGGGTACGGCGGCTGTAGTAATTTTCTTCGTCCTCGAATTCACGTTCCGCATCTGCCTCCGTTTGTGTTTCCTGCTCCCTCGATTGCAGATCGGGGACTTCGCTTTGCTCAACTTGCGCTTCCTGCTCCTCCTCCGCTTTCATGGCCTCACGAGTCCCACTATCAGTGCGGGATAGCCCTCTCTCGAAAGCCATGGGCCGGGAACCCAACTGCGTGTAACACCCGATAAAGAATAGGGTCATTAAAAGCGTGATGAGGATAGCAAATCTTTGTAACATTTTTATCTCCTCCAAAGTAAAATAGATTACAGAGGGTTGGTTTCATCGCACCCTTCGTATCTGGCTTTCATTTTGTTCTTCAGTCAGGCTCGGCAGGGTGCCATAAAGATTAACCTACTGGGTGGCTGCGGCTTCTGAAGCTGGCAGGGCATAGTAGACTTCAATGTCTCGAATCTTCTTGTAGAACAAAGACTGTGTCCCCCCAAATCTCCCGGATCTGACTCGACTGCGCTTCTGTCCTCCCATTCGGCGGGACTCCCATTTTCGCGGGACTTTCAGGCGCAATTTGCGAGTGGTGATCGGTTTCTTGAATTGGACTTTGTATTCCGGTTTCACGTGGTCTTTGACACGTCTTATCGTCTGCCACTTTCCGTTGTCACCTTGATACTCAATGTCAAAGAATTCGAGTTCACCGACATCCGCCTTGATAATGATCTTTTGGATCGTTTGCGGTTTTCCCCATTCAAGGAGCGCTTCGGTGTATTTATCCGACTCTGCGACCGATTTCTCATCTCTCGCTTCTTCAACAAGTGCAGAGGTCTCTCCAACTGAGTTGATGTTATCGTCGTTCAGTTTCGAATCCTTGCTTGCAGCATAAACGGCAATGTTATCACTCCACGTGATTCCAGAAGTTGACCCCCCGATGCATCCGGCAACCAGCAGGACGCTGCCGAGGGAGATGAAAAGGAATAGATGTTGCGGTGGTTTGATTTGCTTTTGCATTTTGATTGACCTCCTAGAGCATCTCTAGTCATTTTCTAAATTGATGTTAACAACATCGTCTGGCTTCGGCGACTTAAGATCTGGGATTAGTAAAATCTCGCCTGATTTCACTAAAGGCATGCCGAAAGGATATAAGGCATGGGCAATCCGCATGGGGAGATGTTTCTCAAAATCCTCAAGAATCTCAGTATCCGTCTTAAAGATAACCCGTTCCTCCTCCGGCGATGAATAAGCGACCCAATACCTAAAGACGTCGGTGACTGAATTCTCGAAGATCGGTCGCCTTAGTTGGGTATCGACCACTTTGAAGTGGGCGCGGATGGTTGCACTCTGGTGTCGGCAGAGGTAGTAGCGTGTTGTCCCTAAAACCCATGTCTGGCGCACATGCTGCGCCACAGGCTTCTCCAGATCTTCCCGCCGAATTTTGAGGGCATTGATTCGCCCAACCACAATGAGTTTGGCGTTCAAGGCTTTCCCCACTTTGGCGGCTAATGCGGCATCAAAGAAGATGGAGATTGGGGTTAAATTGAATTCGTCGAGTTTCGCCGTAACGGGATTCAGGGTATCAGATTGGTCATAGATCCATTGCGTCTGTTTGAGCGCCGGTTGAAAGCGAGTGCCGAGCGTCATCGGAATCCGTTCTCCGAGATTTCCCACGTGTTCGTCTGCCGCAAAGGGAGCAATCACGACCCGCACAGATTGCTTAAATGGCGGGTGCGTGACGAGTTTTCGACCACCACCGCCACACCCGGCGACTATGAGAAAAAAGGGGACGAGAAACCATCGATGTGAACGCATCTAAATCATCCTCATTTCTGAACGGGTCACTTGGTTGCGCTGGGTAAGGCGCCATAGAGTTCAACCCGTTGGATTTCTCCACGAAACGACACGGATTGACGTTGAGAATTGACGAATTCAATATCTATTCGTTAAGTAGTGTCGAAACCTCTGCCTCCAAAGTGACCTTGTCAACGATGCCAATATGCCGAAATCTCACTTTGTGATCCCGATCCAAAATATAGGTCGAGGGCATGCCAAATCCCTGATACGCCTTGAACACATTTTCAGTATCCCAGAGCACCGGATAATTCACGTTGAACTTCTTCACGAAGTCTCGAACCGCTTTTTCATCATCGGGAAAATTATCTCTCGAAATTCCAAGAATCGTAAA
>JAPUIP010000225.1 GCA_027296925.1 Candidatus Poribacteria bacterium
AGGAGCAGGAGGTCCTTCAACTCCCGATCGAGTCGGTAATCGATTCTGAAGTATTGACGGTCAAAGCGAACGTTCCGGCCGAATCGCTCAAACGTTTCAAATCAGATCAGAAAGTGGAGGTCCAGAACCTCGTTGGGAAAAAGTTCCCCGGCAAGGTCGGGAAGATCTCGTCGGACAAAGCGCGTGGTAACGTGGAGATCTTGCTGGACGGCAAACCCCGCGGCTTGCGAACAGGGCCAAACGAGGTTCACATTCTGTTTTCCGAATCAGATCGGATCGAGGGGCTCGAAGCCGAGATTGAAAGCGAAAAGAAGTATTTCGTGCAACTCGACAAAGAAGAGCCGCAAGATGCCAAAAAGAAGAAGAAAAAGAAAAAGGATAAGAAGAACAAGGAAAAGGGAATCCGGACCCGCATCGACGTCGGGCGACGAAATAACAGTCATTTTGAGATTCTCGGTGGTGTTGTGGCAGGCGATCGCGTATTCGTGCCTTCCATGCAGCAACTGACACAACAAGATCGGGATAAGTAACCCAGAAAAATCATCAGTTGTGAGGGTAGCAATGCTAATCGATGTTCGTAACCTATCAAAGATATATGAAATGGGAGATGTAAAAGTTCACGCGCTGAGAGGTGTTTCGTTTACCGCTGACAACGGCGAGTTTATTGCCATTATGGGGCCATCAGGTTCGGGAAAGTCCACGCTGATGGACATCCTGGGTTGTCTCGCAAACCCAACCGAAGGAAAGTATTATCTCGAAGAGGAAGAGATCGGTCAACTTTCGGATAATCGTCTTGCCGAGATTCGGAACCGAAAGATCGGTTTTGTCTTCCAGACATTCAACCTTTTACAGCGAACGAGTGCGTTGCATAACGTTGAATTGCCGCTCATCTACAGTGGTTTGGGGCGCAAGGAACGGCGGCGGAGGGCCTTTGAAGCGTTGGAAGCGGTTGGACTTGCGGACCGCGTTCACCATAAGTCGAACGAAATGTCCGGTGGACAGATTCAGCGCGTTGCGATTGCGAGGGCGCTCGTGAATAACCCATCGATGATCTTTGCGGATGAGCCGACAGGAAATTTGGATACGAAATCCGGTGCCGAAATCATGGCGATTTTTGATCGGCTGAATGAAGAGGGCAACACCATTATCGTGGTGACGCACGAGCCGGAGGTTGCCAAGCACGCGAAGCGCGTCCTGCACATTCGTGATGGATTGATTGAGAAGGACGAGAGGCGTGATTAAAAAGATCCACCGTGTGAGGATAACAACGCCGGCCCGGCTCCACTTTGCCCTCATTGATCTCAACGGTGCATTGGGCAGAATTGACGGCAGCATCGGCCTGGCAATTAACGCGCCGTATTTTCAGATTGCCGCTGAACGGTCAAACGACATTCACGTCACGTCGGACCAGTACCGGGAGCGAGCACACTACGTCATCAAGCGGCTTCAAGCCCAGTACGATTTTCCGGGGATTCACATCACGCTTGAATCTGAGAGCCCATCGCACTCCGGATTTGGTTCTGGGACACAGCTTGCGTTGGGAATCGCGCAGGCTGTGAATCAGCTCTATGATCTGAATTTGTCTATTGCAGACCTCGCTTTGGCAGTCGGGCGCGGCGGAACATCGGGAATCGGTATCACCGCCTTTAAACGGGGGGGATTTATCCTCGATGGTGGGCATCGATTTCCGGAGCAGAAATCCTCCTTCTTACCCTCCTCTGCAGCCGGTAACGTCTCCCCACCTCCGTTGCTCTTGCGTCATCCCTTTCCCGATTGGGAGCTACTCATCGTCATTCCTCGCTGCACTCACATCGCCGGCGAGACAGAGATCCACCTCTTCAAAACCCGATGCCCGCAACCCAAAGCCACGGCCGAACAACTCTCCCATCTCATCCTGCTCAAACTCCTGCCAGCGATCTTTGAAAAAGACCCCTATGCTTTTGGAGATGCAATCAATCGTATTCAACAGTTCGGATGGAAGCAGGTCGAAATCGACGCGCAGGGCGGTGTGCTTCAACAGACATTGGACTTCCTGCTCGATACCGGTGCAATCGGCGCCGGCGTCAGCAGTTGGGGACCAGCGATTTTCGCTATTGGAGAAGATCTCCCCGCTTTGCAGAAAAAGACCGAGGCGTTCCTCAAAACGTTGCCGGACGGTGGAACTTGCTTCATCACGCAGGCAAACAACACCGGCGCACGAGTCGACGCATTCGGGGCTGGCGATTAGCTGACGTTTTCTTGCTATACCGGGCTGTGGATTGTCATTGCTCTGGATAGGTAATCTTTGGTATACTGAATGTCATACCATTTCCGTGTAGATAAATCTTGCCTATTATTATAATCCGGTTCATAGATAACGGGAGAAACCGAAATGAACGTTCATGAATACCAAGCGAAAGAAATCTTGAGAGCACACGGCGTTAATGTCCAGCGCGGAGAGGTCGCGTCAACCCCTGATGAGGCAGAGGCGATTGCCCGCAAGCTCGGCTGTCCGATGTACATGGTGAAAGCGCAGATTCACGCCGGCGGACGCGGGAAGGGCGGCGGCGTCAAACTCGCGACAAGTCCAGAAGAGGTCCGTGCACACGCTGAAGCAATTCTCGGTATGCAGCTTGTCACCCATCAGACCGGCCCGGAAGGAAAGCTCGTCCGTGAGGTGCTTGTCGCTGAAGCCAATGAGATCGAGAAGGAACTTTACCTCGGCATGGTGATTGATCGGGACAGCTCGCGGGTCGTCATCATGAGCAGCGAGGAGGGCGGCGTGGACATTGAAGAGGTCGCGGCAAACCGTCCCGAGAAAATCATTAAGGAAACCGTCGAGCCGGCGGTTGGATTGCCGCCATTCCAGGCACGCAAACTCGCCTACGGATTGGGGCTCCCCCAGACGCTCATCCCGAAGGCAACTCAGTTGATGATGGCTTTGTATGACGCCTTCATCGCTTGCGACTGCTCGCTTGCAGAGATTAACCCGCTTGCCATCACGGAAACGGACGGCGGACAAGACCTTGTCGCGCTTGATGCCAAACTGAATTTCGATGACAACGCGCTGTGGCGACACGAAGACATCGAGGCGATGCGCGATCCGCACGAAGAGGATGCGCGTGAGCTCGAAGCTGGAAAATCCGGGTTGAGCTACATCAGCCTCGACGGAAATATCGGCTGTATGGTCAATGGGGCGGGGCTCGCGATGTCAACGATGGACTTGATTAAGCTGCACGGCGGTGAACCCGCGAATTTCCTTGATGTCGGCGGGAGCGCCACAACGGAGACCGTCACCCATGCTTTCCGCCTGATCCTTGCTGACGAAAAGGTAAAAGCCGTCCTCGTCAATATTTTTGGGGGTATCATGCAATGTGACGTGATCGCCAACGGGATCATTGAGGCCGTCAAGCAGATGGACCTCAAAGTGCCACTTGTTGTGCGGTTGGAGGGAACAAATGTGGAGTTGGGGAAACAGATTCTTGCCGACTCCGGTCTGAATCTCATCGCCGCTGATGGACTTTCGGAGGCGGCACAAAAAGCGGTGGAAGTTGCGGGGAATCAGTGACCCCTTACATATCCGTAAAACAAGAATACGGGGATATATTGGCTACTGCTTTGCTGATTCCTGGATCACGTTTGACACGTTTCATGTATGGCGCAACTTATCCGAATGGAGGCAAAATAATGACAATTCACGCTGTCTTTGATGGGAAAGCATTGATCCCAGAGGAAAAGGTGGAGTTAGAACTGAATACCTGTTATGAAATTACTATCGGCAAGAAGATTTCTCGAATCCCTCAATCTGGTGACCTTTGGGACTTATTGGAAGAAAAAGCAGGCACAATCGAAGGTCCGGAAGATTGGTCTGTTGAGCATGATCACTATATTCACGGTACGCCAAAGCGAAGTGAGTAAGAAGGCAGCCTCATGAATGGTGATCGATTCTTCATGGATACTTCGTTTGTTCTTGCCCAGTTGAATTAGGAGAGATTCTTTCCATAATTCTGCTACGCATCTGCTTCCACGCGTGCGTGTTGCAAGGGAGATCTGGCTTCACGATGGAATCTTGATTGAAGTGGCTGACGGCCTATCAAGCCGAAACAGTCGCATGACTGCTGTTGATTTCATCGAGCATTCATACAATACAACCAATACGCATGTTGTTCCTTTGAGTCGAGGTTTAATAGATCGCGCCATTGAGCTTTATCGGAGTCGTCCAGACAAAGGCTGGACCTTAACCGATTGCATGTCGTTCATCGTTATGCAAAATGAGGGTTTGACGGAAGCATTAACAGCCGATCGGCACTTTGAGCAAGCGGGTTTTCGAGCCGTGTTAAGGGAACAAGCGACACAGGGTTAAATGAGCGAAGCACGCAATCTGATGGAGAAGAGATAATGTCAGAGAAACTTGGACTACACGATTTGGATGTCTCAGGGAAACGGGCGTTGGTGCGTGTTGACTTTAATGTTCCAATGGAAGGCAAACAGATCACGGACGACACGCGCATACGAGCGACGCTTCCCACGATTTTAGAACTTATCCGCGGTGGCGCCAAAATCATCTTAATGACCCACTTGGGCCGGCCGAAAGGATTCGATTCGGCGTTTTCCACGGAACCGCTTGCCGTGGCGCTCAGCAAACTGCTAGGACAGCGAATCAAACATAGCGTCGATTGCATCGGCGTAGAGGTTGAAGCGCTCGTCTCCGAACTCAGAGAAGGCGATGTGCTGCTACTCGAAAATGTCCGTTTTTATGCGGAAGAAACGAAAAATGATTCGGAATTTGCGCGGAAACTGGCATCACTCGCCGACCTCTATGTTAACGACGCCTTTGGTGCAGCGCACCGCGCCCACGCCTCAACAGCAGGTGTGACACCTCATTTCGATCAATGTGCCATGGGATTATTGATGGAAAGGGAGATCGAGCATCTCAGCAAGATACTTCAAAATCCAGAGTGCCCGTTTGTCGCGATACTTGGCGGCGTGAAGATCTCTGACAAAATTGGTGTCATCGAAAACCTGATCAATCAAGTTGATGAACTGATCATTGGTGGTGGCATGGCATACACTTTCCTCAAAGCGATGGGCATGCAGATCGGAAACTCCGTTGTGGAACGCGACAAACTCGATTTGGCGAATGAATTGCTGCAGAAGGCATCAGCACGAAATCTGACCATCCATCTTCCGAAAGATCACCGCGTTGGCAAAGAATTCACCTCCGATACCGAATCTCAGGTTGTTTCGCGTGGAAGCATCCCCGAAGGATGGCAAGGCTTGGACATCGGTCCCGAAACGATTGCAGCCATCGGGAAAATTGTGGATGCGGCACGCACCGTTTTTTGGAATGGGCCGTTAGGAGTCTACGAGTTTGATCAGTTCGCGCAAGGGACCATCGAGGTTGCCAGGCGGCTTGCTAAATCCCAAGCAGTCAGCATCATCGGGGGCGGCGACTGCGTTGCGGCGGTGCACAAGGCCGGGGTCGCAGATCGGATGGCGCATCTCTCTACAGGTGGCGGCGCCTCGCTGGAATACCTCGAAGGGAAGGAATTACCGGGGATTGCCGCATTGACGGATAAAGCGTAACACGGCATCCGTTCGCATTTCGCCCAAGTTACCGCCCATTACGTTTTACGCAATCCATATCACGTATCAAGGAGAAACGCCCACATAATGAGAGAAAAAATCACCCCTCGTAGTCAGGACTATTCAAAGTGGTATACCGAAGTGATTCGGCAGGCAGAGCTGGCGGATTACGCCCCGGTGCGCGGCTGCATGGTCATCCGTCCCTACGGCTATGCGTTGTGGGAGCATGTGAAGGAGGGGCTGGATCGACGCTTCAAGGAGACGGGACATGAAAACGCCTATTTCCCCCTCTTCGTGCCAATGAGCCTCATCGAAAAAGAAGCGCAGCATGTCGAAGGTTTCGCACCGGAGTTGGCAGTGGTCACACACGGTGGCGGGAAAGAATTGGAAGAACCGCTTGTCGTGCGGCCCACTTCGGAGACGGTGGTTGGGTATATGTACAGTCAGTGGATCCAGTCATATCGGGATCTGCCGGTGCTCATCAACCAGTGGGCAAACGTCGTGCGGTGGGAATTGCGCACCCGCCTTTTTTTGCGCACGATGGAGTTTCTCTGGCAAGAGGGGCACACCGCCCACGCCACCGCGGAGGAAGCGCAGGAAGAAACGTTGCGCATGCTGGAAGTGTACGCGGACTTCACCATCAATGACGCAGCCATCCCTGTCCTGCAAGGGCGCAAGAGCGAAAGCGAGAAATTTCCAGGGGCAGAGACTTCCTACAGCATCGAAGCGATGATGGGAGATAGACGGGCGTTGCAGTCCGGTACGTCGCACTATTTCGGACAGAAATTCGCCAAAGCCTTTGACATCCAATATCAGGATGAAAATGGGAAACTACAATACTGCTGGACAACCAGTTGGGGCATGAGCACGCGAATGATTGGCGCGATTATCATGGTGCATGGCGACGATCAAGGGCTTGTCTTGCCGCCACGTTTGGCGCCGATTCAAGTGGTCGTTGTCCCAATCTGGAAGAAAGAGGAAGAGCGAACCGTCGTATTGGAGGCTGTCGAAACGATGAAAGCTGCCCTTGGCGCCTGTGTTCGGCTGAAGGTGGATGATCGCGATGAATATTCGCCCGGCTGGAAATTCAACGACTGGGAGCTGCGAGGCGTGCCGCTGCGGATTGAGATCGGCCCCCGCGACGTGGCAAAGGAGCAGGTTGTGTTGGCCCGACGAGATCAACCGGGCCGCGCTGGCAAGTCGTTCGTCCCGCTGGCGGGCATCACCGATGCTGTCACCGATGCGCTGGCACAGGTTCAAAATGATATGCTGAAACGCGCCACCGAATTTCGCGACGCCAATACTCATGAGCCGGCGGACTACGATTCTTTCAGAGACGCTGTGGCACAAGGGTTTGCTCGCGCCTGGTGGTGTGGGGATGTCACATGCGAGGATAAGGTTAAGGAGGATACGCAGGCCACAACGCGCTGCATTCCCTTGGATCAGCTAGAGGGAAACGGCCAGTGCATTGTGTGTGGGAATCCGGCAAGCGAAATGACCATCTTTGGTCGGTCGTATTGACGCCGACAGACCGCTTAGAGACTGATGACCGGCCATAGTC
>JAPUIP010000226.1 GCA_027296925.1 Candidatus Poribacteria bacterium
GAATCCATCCGGATTCAAAACGTCGTGCTATCCGATCGAAATGCGCAGTATGTGCCTTTCCGTGTAGAGAGGCAGATTCGGTTCGCGCGTCAGGCGACGCCGATGACCTACCGGCTTGGGCAGAATTATCCCAATCCGTTCAACCCTGAAACGTGGATTCCGTATCAGCTTGCTACCGCCGAGGAGGTGAAGCTTCAGATCTACGACGCTTCCGGGCATCTCGTCCGAAATTTGGACCTCGGGTTTCAGGCTGCAGGCGCATACATGCGCCGGGATAATGCGGTCCACTGGGACGGTCGAAACCTGCGAGGCGAGCAGGTTGCCAGCGGCGTTTACTTCTATCAGATTCAGGCGGGTGAATTTGTCGCCACGAAGAAAATGGTCATCCTGAAATAGTGGGCGGCTCACTCCCCTCAAGCGGACAAAATGGCGCTCATGACATTTGGAACCTTGCTCAGGTCATTAAAGAGGTAGTCCGGCTGGCACTGCCGCAATTCCTCCTGAGAATACCGACCTGTAGCTACGGCAATAGAACAGACCCCGAGGTGACGGCCGCACGCGACATCGTTGGGCGTATCGCCGAGAATCACGATGTCTTTGCCATGGAACTGTTTACCCGTCCTTTCAAAAGCGCGCTGCACGGCGATGGCTGGCAGGTCACTGCGGTAGCGCGCATCATCACCAAATGCGCCGAACTGAAAAAAAGGGGTTAAGGCAAAAACGCCCAGCTTTGCAGCGGCGCCGCGTTTGTTATTACCGGTGAGGAGACCGGGCAGACATTCGTCATGTTCGGCTACTGTTTCAATCAGTTCTTGCACGCCATCGAGCAGTCTGACACCCGCTTCCTTTTTGCACCCTTCCATCAGAATGTCGCCGATCCGATCAAAAATACGGGGCAGCAGTGCCTCGATCATGTTATCGGGAAGAACCCCCTCCAGGATCTCATGGACAATCTGCGTATCCATTTTTCCCGACATCTGAACCTGCCGGAATTCGCGAGGCAGATTATTCCCCAACACCTCCGCCTGACCACAGACCTCTTCAATCGCCTGATAGGTGGCGGTACGTCCAATTCCACCGGCGCTCAAGATCGTTCCATCGATATCAAATAGGACCAGTTTTCTCATTGAGAAGGCTCCGAATAGATTGATTGACTTTATTGAACCGCATGGGTTATTATTTCCTCAATGCGTGTGTTTTATTGACAGCTCTTAGACGCCTATCGTAATACCATTTTCAGTTAGAAGTGAGACGATTCGTTCTTGTCATTCTGAACGGAGCACAGCGGAGTGAAGAATCTATTGTTGGCTTTATGATTGCAGTCCTGAGATTCTTCGCTTTGCTCAGAATGACATAAGCCTATGCCGGAATAGTCTCATTTGAAGCGAAACGTGGTATAATTTCACCAAGGAGTCCACTATGAAAATAGAACGGATTGAATCTCTCTTCATTGGTAACGGCTACGTCGTCCGCATTCATACCGACAATGGCCTCAGCGGCATCGGTCAGACAGCCTGCTGGGGCTATCCCGAAGCTGTGGAAAAGGTGATTGGGACCTTCAAAAAATACCTAATCGGTCAGAATCCCTTACGCATCGAACACCACTGGCAATATCTCTACCGGATGGCGCCTTTTCGGGGCACGGTTCTCGCTGGAGCGATCAGCGCCGTGGACATCGCGCTCTGGGACATCAAAGGCAAGCACTTCGGCGTGCCGGTATGGGAGTTGCTCGGCGGCAACTGTCGGGACAAAATCCGTCTGCACCTGCTGGGTGGCGCATCCACACCGGAGACGATGTTCGACGCCGCCAAAGCCGCAGTGGAGGAGGGGTTCACGGCGTTGAAGCTCGACCCCGTGGTCGGCGGATACCAGGACATGGCCGTGGATCGCCTCGTCAAGACTGCCCGCGATCTGGTTGCGGCGGCACGCGAGGGTGGGGGGCCTGATCTGGACCTGATCATTGAAGTTCACCGCAAACTGACGCCCATGAACAGCATTGTCCTAGCTGAGGCGCTGGTGCCCTTCAACATCTACTTTCTGGAAGACCCGATTCAAATCGACAGCATCGTGTCCCAGGCCGAAATCGCCAAACGGATCACCGTTCCTCTGGGCAACGGCGAACGGCTGACCACGATCTGGGAGTTTCGCGAGTTGCTCGCTACAGGCGGTCCCCAGTACGTCCGCCCCGATGTGGCGCTGGCTGGCGGCCTAACCCAATGTAAAAAAATCGCCGCGATTGCCGAATCCTACCACAGTGCCGTGGTAACCCACAATTTCTTGGGGCCGTTGATTACGGCGGCTTCGCTCCACCTCGACACCAGCATCCCGAACTTCATCACCCAGGAGTACAGCAAGGGCGACGAAGGTTCACACAACGCGGTCTACAAGACCTCCTATCGACGCGAGGGGGGCTTTATCCCGATTCCCGAAGCGCCCGGTCTGGGTGTCGAGCTCGACGAGGATCTGATCGAGCAGACGCCGTACCAACCGATGAACAGCGGGCAGACCTTGTTGCGTGAAGACGGCTCAGTGGCTTACGCGGTGTGATGCGTTAAGCAAGAACACCAATCGTTGGACCAAAGCTGTCTTGATAAGCGAGCGGATCGACCCGTGCGTCAATGAGCGTCGTCCGATCCGCTTGCATCGCAAGTTTCAACTCATCTTCAAACTGTTCGGGCGTTTCCACAGTGATACCCTTCACACCGCACGCGGCGGCAATCCCGGCGAAATCGACAGGCTGGAGGTCCAGTCCGTATTCCGGCATACCACGAGATTTCTGGCGCGACTTCATCGTGCCCAACGCCTGGTCATTGATAATCACCAGCGGCACGGCGACACCGGTACGCGCGAAGACCTCCAGTTCTCCCAGCCGCATCAACAGACTGCCGTCCGCGCCGATGCCCACCATCGGAACGCCGGGCTTCACCAGTTTTGCGCCGAGAACCGCCGGCAGTGTCAATCCCATCGTCCGTCCTCCCGCTGTCCCCCGGTAGGTTCCGAACTTCTCCACCGGCCACAAATGCTCTAGCAT
>JAPUIP010000227.1 GCA_027296925.1 Candidatus Poribacteria bacterium
CGAAGCTTACCTCGAAGCTCGGCACAGGCACGACAAGTTTCCTTACAGTCACTTTCAGTCACTTGCCCCTCAAAGTTCGGGGCAAGCTCCTCGAAGCTTACCTCGAAGCTCGGCACAGGCGCGACAGGCGGCACAAGTATCCTGACGGGCATTTCATTTCCTTACAGTCACTTGCCCCCGCCTGAGGGGGTAAACCACCCGACTGAGGGTGTAAACTACCCGACCGAGGGTGTAATCTCCCGGCCCATTGGGGGTTCAGGGACGGACACCTTCCGCCCTGATCTAAAGATCGGGCTGAAAGCTGAAGTCCACTGAAGTGGACTGGCTGGATTGGATTGGAGTCGGATTCATCCGACTTGAGCTTTTAGCCCTGAACTTCAGTTCGGGGGAACAGCGCGAACCCTGTCATATTCACACTCTCAGAAGATGTGGGTAATAGTAAGCCGTAAACAAGGCTGTGGTAGGATCATTCATGATCCTTGAGGAAATTAGCACGGAGCTTGAGATCCGTGCGTCAAGTACGTAACTCCTAAATCAGTAAAAGCGTAACAGATGGGCACTCAAATCCGGCCCATCGAATCTGCAGCATCGAAGCGCGTGGGCTACGGCCGCCGGCTGCAGCGTCGAGTTAGACAGTGGGTACTTATCAACGCCTGCGGCCTTCCCTATACTTCAAGGTGATCGGCATCGTCTCCAACATGCAGAACGCTTCCGAGGATCGCCTCTGCGCTTTCAGCGTCCTCAGATCGCACCAGCAACTCCACACCACTCAGCCATAGGTGAGGCCGATATCCACCGCAATCATCCTTCTTGATCATCGCTGGGATACCTGCCGCTTCAAGGGCAGAAAGCGCAACCTCCGCGTCGAAGTTGCTAATGTAACTACGGATGGCGAAAAGCGTATAACATGACATCTGGATAACTCCTTTCAATTCAACTGTCCCACAACAAAATTGAGTTGCCCGCTACACGAACAAGCACAGCCGGGGGTGCTGAAAACCGGACAACCAGCCAGAACCCGCCGTTTGCAGATGAGGTTTGTCAGTGCGGTTAATTCTGAGAGCGTTTCGGTGGGGCGGCGGACACGCCCTCTAACCCCCCGCTGACTCTCAGGACTTCACCGGTGATCCAAGAGGCTTGCGGGCTACAAAGGAAAGCAACGCCTCGAGCGATGTCCACGGGCTCTCCCCATCGTCCCAAAGGGATGCTGTTGCGGATGCGCTCAATCATCTCGTCCTCGGTGAGATTCAAGGTTTGGCTGCGTTGCGCCATGACGGTCTTGTTGAACGCGGTGTAAACTGGCCCAGGGCTGACGGCGTTCACGCGCACTCCGTAGGCCGCCAGTTCCAGAGCCAATGTCTGAGTCAAGCTAATCACCCCGGCTTTGGCGACGTTATATGCCGCAACCAGTGCCGCCGGATGCTGACCGTTAATCGAGGCGATATTGACGATGCACCCAGACTCTTGGCGTTCCATAATCCTTCCCGCGGCACGGCAGCAGTAGAACGCCCCCGTCAACGTGGCATTCAACACACGTGCCCACTCCGCATCACTCAACTCCACAATGGGGGCGACATTCTGACCGACACCCGCGTTATTGACTAAGATGTCCAACCGGCCGCGGTCGCTGACCACTCGATCAAAGCATGCTGTCACACCGGCGCTGTCGGTAATGTCCAGGTCAACCGCTTGCACATTCATACCATTCTGCCGCAACCGGTCGGCTGATGCCTGTGCCTTTTCCCGTTGGACATCGGCAATCACCACCAGTGCACCATCGCGGGCGAGTTGATCGGCGATTCCCAAACCGAGCCCCTGGGCGGCGCCGGTCACCACAGCGATGGAGCCATCGAGGCTGCGGCTGGAACTCGAATTTTCGCTCATGGACGGACCTCCGTTTGCCTGGATATGAGCATCCGCGTCGAGCCGTTAAAGGCGGCATGACTCCTACCCACCAGACCTGTTCGTAATTTTCGTATCCCAAATTCCATCATGATTGCCTCCATGTTGGACGATAATAAAGGCTGAATTGCCGATTATAAAGTGAAGTTGACCTACGCCGTAGATGCGCCGGTATCGTGCACTGACCGTCTCGGTGAACCCCCTTTTCGCCTACCGATTTAATTCGACATCGATGTCTTGATCCGCTTCGGCGTCGAGGATCTGAGCCAGGGAGTAGGGGTAAATGTGTCGGGAGAACGTCTCCGGCCCGGCCTGTTTTGGCCAGCCGGACTGAGTCGTTCGTCGCGGTCGATCGAGGCGGTAATTTGCGTAGAGCTTCATTGCGTACTCACGATGCGGTGCCACCGACTCTGGCGTGTAGCGGTACTTCTCAAGGCGCTCCGGGTCAAGTCGCAGACCATGACCGGGCTTGTCGGATAGTTGCAGGTGCCCCCCGCTCCAATCGAATGGGCCACCTTCAATCACGTCATCGCTGACCTGAATCGTCTCATTATCGATCGGGTGACACACGCGAGGCGTTGTGCCCATATACAACCCCGCGCTTTCCGTTTCGTAGACAAGGGCGGAAACCAACGCGGCTCGAAACGAAAGCTGAAGACACAGTTCAAAGTTGCTATGAACCGTCACGTGCATCCCCATAAACTTTGCCAGTTGCGTGATTCGCCAAAGCCCCCACGGCCCCAGTCCAATGTCGGGAACGGATATATCGGCGGCCTCATACCGCTGGAGCATGTACCAATGCGGTTCCCACTGATTTGACATGACAGAAGCCCCCGGCGGATGGATAATGGGGGGCGTCCACCAGTGACAAGAAAGTGGGGTTCTGATCTCCCGTCGCAGGTCCGTCATCTTTCGAAAGTAGTACTCAGACTGGAAACCACCGGCTTCTGGCGGACGGGCGGGGATTGGCTCATCTTTCGGATAGAAACGTTGTGGTAGCAGGGCGTTGATTGGCTGTTCAATATACTCCAGGTTACAGTCTTCAATCGCAGCCAAAATCCGTCGTGCTTCTTGATAGTTCCATGTCCCGTGGGCATCGACGCGGATCGCCGTCTGCGGCCCCACAGCTTGGCGGATTTGATGGATGAGTTCGATATGGTCTTCCGGCTGGTAGGCGGTCATCGATACCTTAATCGCCGGGAATCCCTGACGCGCCCGCTCGGCTGCATGTTCTGGCCAGGTGTCGAACGTGACCGCGCCGTCTCCGTTTGCGTCTGGGAATCGTTGCCAAGTGTAAGCAGCCATCGGCACCGTCGCCGGCGGGTGAAAGCCGCGCTCAAACAGGTCTGCCCACAACACATGAAGCGGCTTGCTTAACACCTGTCCGACAAGATCCCACCAGGCCATGAAAAGCGGCGCTTCGAGTTCGAGATCCAGGAGATTGCGTTCCGGCTCCTCTTGTAATTGTGCCAGACAATTTTTCGCCTCCGCATCAAGCTCAATCGGCCATTCGCCGGTGCCGATCAGTCCTTCTTTGGTGGTGAGTTCGACAAATTCCCAACAAACCGCCGGTA
>JAPUIP010000228.1 GCA_027296925.1 Candidatus Poribacteria bacterium
TCAGTAGAAAAGGCAATGGATCACTGGTATAAGGCGATGTTACCAACTGCACCCCAACTGAATCAGATTTCCCTTCAATAACGGCTACGATATCCTCCAATATAACTGAGGTACTTGCATATGCGAGAGAAGCTGATTGAAATAACAGCCACACAATCCCTAGAATGGGGAGAAAAATACGAGAGGTAACAAAGGAAAGCTGCATCCTTAACAGAGTCATTTTATTTCCTCCTTGTTAAGAGTAAAGCGAAGAGGCAAATCACTCTTGGGGATTAGTTGAAAACTCAAGCCCCAAGTAATCAGCCTTAGTTAGTGTTAGGGTATTACGGATCCTCATCTAATAGTATACCTGTTCTTTGAAGCATTTCCCCAACTTTTGTATCAGGTGAAGTTGCATCAGGTACAAGACGTTCATATTCCGCCACGAATTCCTGGACCTTCTGTTTACTTTCTTCCATCCCCTTGGCATAGATATCTCCATTCCGAATTGCTTCAGGCCCACCCTTATCTCTAAGGAAAGTCTTTAAGCCCCCATACTGGACCACGTATCGCACGATTTCTTTTTCAAGGTATCGAACCCGTTCTTGTTGGCTAGGCGTTAAAGCAATCTCCTCTGTCTCCTCAACAACCTCCTCCATTTGCTCCGATGCGGGCATTGGTACTTCAGAAACAATCGCTTCTTTCTCGATTGTTTTCTGTTGGGGAAAAGGTTGTACACGGTCGGACCTTGGTGTCAATATCGGTTGAGGCGAAGGCTCGGACACGGATATATCTTCACGCTGACGCCCCATAAATATCAGATAATATATAGATACCACAATGAGGAGTCCACCCACCCCAAACATTGAAAAGATTAGAGTCTTGTAAATTCCTTCTTTCACTTTCCCTTCGCCGATAATGGATAACCAGATTTGGTGGTACTTCGTTTGGGACGTCTTTCAGATACTATATTTTACCATTTTATCACACACCAGAAAATCTGTCAATAAATTTCCGCATCATTTTGGGAGACGCTGGGAATTTCTGAAAGGCTTCTTTCAACTTGACACGAGAATAGGCCGTATGGTAAATTTGCGAGCAAGAACGTTACATCGAGCCCCCAAAAGGTTGCGAGTGCATGAAACAACGACTGCCGAGATATAAAAAGTTACCGAACGCCTTCCTGCTTTCGATCATACTTCACGCTGTCTTAATGGCAATATGGGGTGCTTTTCAAATTCAGTCGCAGCGGGTAAAAGAAGAGCTATACATTCAGGTTGAAATCGCTTCGTCGCCCCGAAAGCCGGCCCCAAGGATATTGAAGCGACCGCTACACCTCTCGCCCGTTTCCAATTTATTGTCTCCGAAGTCCCAGCAAGTCATGGCAGAAAACCCCGAGCTTCGCCTGAATTTACCGCAGATCTCTTCGGTGCCGAAACTCGACCTTACCGTCGAACAACCGCTCTCAATGTTGACTGAAGACAGTATCCCACTTTCGGCCGGTTCTGATTCCGTTGGTGAAATTTCCATGCTCCCGTCGAATTCGCAATTCTCCCGTGGCAAGGTGGAAACCGGCAACGGTTTCTCCATTGGCAACCGGAGTGTACGGACACCGCAATCGCTTGGGCTGGAACTCCAGACTAGCCCCCCCGAAATTACAAGCTTAACGCAACCAGACGTGGCACTGCTCAAGATCGCCCGAAACCTTCTATTGACACGAACACGTGATGCGATCGACATTGTCTTTATTATCGATGCAAGCAAAAGTATGCGAAATGACATTGACGCGGTACGCAAGCATCTGACTCAGATGACCGATCTGCTCAAAGTAAAAGGACTGGACTTCACCGTCGGGGTCGTTACATTTCGGGATGGAACGACTTTCCCTTTGTTAGGCTGGGATTTTCAAGTGACTCCCCAAACAACTTCTATTCAGCAGATCAAAGAGACTCTCAATAACATAAGTTGCCGAGGCGGGGAAAAGGCGTCGAACGCACTCGTCCGAGCAGCAGATAAAGTGAAATTTCGGGGTAACGCAGAGCGGCGTTTCATTTTGGTGACAGATGAGTATGTCAGCGGATCATATTCGACCAAGCAAGTTGTGACCAAGATGAAATCAGCGAAAATCAGCGTTGATGTCATCGGGCGTGCTGAACGTTTTCAAGAGGTGTTGGCGGAAGCGACGGGAGGAATTTGGCTACCGATTTCGAGCTTGAAGGAATAGATTTATTGCATAAGGAAGAGGCGCTTTCACGTTGTGTGCGGGTTGCAAGCGGTAATAATTTAAGGAGAAACGAGATGGCACAACAGCCAATGATGACTTATTTTTTACCTCCATCGATCCAGTTTGGTGCGGGGGCAATCCGAAACTTAGGGGAGCATGTTGTCGCCTTCAAGGGGCAAAAGC
Organism: Candidatus Poribacteria bacterium; assembly: GCA_027296925.1. Taxonomy (GTDB): domain Bacteria; phylum Poribacteria; class WGA-4E; order WGA-4E; family PCPOR2b; genus JAPUIP01. The sequence goes on from JAPUIP010000228.1 coordinate 2,387, forward strand.
CGTTTGTTGTTACCGATGAAGGGGTCACAAAAGCCGGGATTTTATCAAAAGCGATTGAGCCGTTAGCGGCGGCTCAGATCGAGTACGCGGTCTTCGACGCCATCCAGCCGAATCCAATAGATCTCAGTGTCCTCAAAGGCGTGGATGCCTATCGTGCGGAGGGCTGCGATCTGGTAATTGCTGTTGGCGGCGGCAGTGTCATGGATGCAGCGAAGGCGATTCGCATTCTGACCACCCATGAACCGCCGTTGGAGCCTTACTACGTTGATGTGGGGGGCGTGGATCGGATCACCGGCAATCTTCCGGCGCTGATCTGTGTGCCGACGACGGCTGGAACGGGCAGCGAGGTATCACAAGGCGCGGTGATCACCGACACGTCGGGGCGCACAACGGAAGGTCCGCGGAAACGGGCGATTGTTACGCCGTACAATATGTCTTCCCTCTCGTTACTGGATGCGGAATTGACGGTGGGTATGCCGCCTGGCTTGACAGCGGCGACGGGCATGGATGCCGTGACGCACGGCATTGAGGCTTACGTGGCAACGCGGTATCACCCCATCGCGGAGGGCGTTGCACTGCAGGCTTTGAAAATCCTCGGTAAAAACATCCGCCAGGTCTACCACCACGGTGACGATATCGAAGCGCGGGCCGAGATGCTGATTGCTTCATCGATGGCGGCGTTTTCGTTCCAAAAGGGACTCGGCGCTGTCCATTCCCTGGCTCATCAACTTTCGCCGGAAGCGAATATCCCCCACGGTATTGCGAACGCGATCTTGCTCCCGCATGTGATGACGTTTAATTTGCCCCACGCCGTTGACGGTTACGCGGACATCGCTGCCGCCCTGGGAGTTGATACATCCGGCATGTCAAAGAAAGAGGCTGCCCATGCCGCAATCGATGAGGTCAATTCGCTGAACAAGGAACTCGGCATGCCAGCGGGGTTGGGGGCGGCGGGCTTGAAACGTGAGCGTATCCCAAAAATTGCAAAAGACGCCATGCTCGATCACTGTTACAAATTTAACCCACGTCCGTGCACCGAAGCGGATATGCGCCGGCTGTATGAGGCGGCGTTCTAGAAATAGATTCACGGGTGAACCACGGTTTGCTGATGGACGTCTTTTACTGATTTAGGGTTGTGATTTCCCATAAGCGGGTCTATGTGTTGGGAGGGTGAGGCTCCCCGATGAATCGGGACTAATACCATTTATAGTTTTCACTGCGGCCATTTCGTCAGGAACAAAAAACCACAGAACCGCCGATAAAATCCCCCCGACCCCCTTTACGAAAGGGGGAGAGAACTTCCCCCTTTTCCAAGGTTTCTCCCCCTTACAAAGGGGGAAGCTTGCCCTCGGCTGAGAGGGTCAGAGGGGGTTGAGTGCGAAGCACTCTTGGGGGATTGAGGGGGATTTGAGAATGGGCTCATCTGAAACTCAAAACGGTATAAGAAGACTCCGCGAAATCCCGCGTAGCGGGGCTGTGCTCGTCGGAGCATCGGACCGAACCCAGATGGCATCGGCTTGGCGGGAGCCTCGGCCTCCCACGTCCACTATGTATATTGGACTTTAGATAAGTTTGAATTAGAGAGCAGCTTTTGGCTGATTCTGGGGTTCAAAGCGCCTCGGTCGCACCATTTATTTCAAAACCACCAGCGGCCTCACTTCGGTGAAAGCACCGGCGCGAAAACGATAGAAATAGAGTCCACTCGAAACCAGTTCTCCCGCCTCCGACCTGCCGTCCCAATATGCCGCGTGCACCCCATCCATGTAATATCCCGCCGGTTGGCGCCCCAGGTTTAACTGGCGTACCAAAGTGCCGCGTGTGTCGTAAATGTCGATTGCCACCGTCGCGTCGGCTGATAGCTGATACGGCATCCACGTTTCAGGATTAAATGGATTCGGGTAGTTGGGGAACAATCGAGTTTCCGTCACAGCGGGCGTGACTTGAGATAACCACGCGCGCAGGAAATCCCGCGTGATGATGGCCCCGTGTGGCGGATTCGGCATCGCCTCTAATACAGTGAGCGCTTGCAGGATCTGTTCATAAGAAGCGCCTTGAAGAGACAACTTGAGCTTTTCACGAGGAGAACGCACGCCAATGGACGGCGCACCGGAGACCGTGCTTTCTCCAAAGCGCGATCCGACGAGAATGAGGTCTAACACATCCACCCTTCCATCGCCATTGACATCGCCATTCAAATTGTCGCCACGCTGTCCAAATTGTGAAGCGACGGTGACCAGATCCAACACATCCACCCTTCCATCGCCGTTGACATCGACCGTTCCACCAGTCGGCTGTTCTCCCGGAACGGTGATCGTCGTTTGCACCGGCTCGGCACTGCCGTCCGGATTCACCGCATTGACAATGACCGTGTAGTCGCCGGGAATCGTGAAACTCGCGTAGGCCGCCCCGTATTTGCCCTCACTGACCAACGCGAGATCGAACTCGTCAAAGGCAAGCGCCTCCCAGTCGTCAATCCGCTGCGTCGGGTCAAAGTCGGGTGGAATGACCGTCGCAAAAACACGAGTAATTCCCACACCGAGCAACTCCGTTTCAATCCGCAGTGAGGAGATGCCTTCAGCGAGCGTTTGGGATTCCGTCAGATCAATGAACTCCGGCGGATCGGCGAGACTCACGATATCTGCGGGCAGGTAGCGATTGGCAACCGCCGCGAAGTCTTGCGCTTCGTTCACAAGTCCGTTCCCATCCGCATCCATCTGCGGGAATTGATCTCGATGTAGCGGCGTCCGCCGCATGAATTCTTCCGCCGCCCGAAATGCCTCTGCAACCGGTTTGTTAGCATCGATCTGATCAAAGAAGGTTTTGGAGAAGGAGGAATGGTTACGCAAGATCTTCGCTTGCTTGTCCCCGCGTGCACTGACAATGATCGTGCGGTTCGGACCGACTAACGGCGTGGGTGCTCCGCTCGGCTGGTTGATGAAGTTGCCGCTGTGACAGGCTTCGATGATGATGGTCACCGGTGTGCCTTCGGGCAGGGAATCGAGCCATTCGTCCAAAATGTCCGGCGAGAGGAAGGTTTCCGAATTCCCACGTTTCTCCAGCAGAAACTGATCCTCCAGGTTATGCGAGAGTAGGTAGAGTAGAAGCGGTACCTGTGGATTGACCTGCGATTGCGCCCAATTGGTAATGGCAAAGTCCAGCGTTGTCAGCGAGGTGACATTATCCGCGCCTTCGGTCTCGTTGGGGTCTGGAGAGAGGAACTGAATATCATCCTGATCATTGAACTGTCGCTTGATCAAGACGTTGTGGACATACGCCGCAAGACCGTTGAAACGCATCCAGGCCGGATTGTCCTGCCGGTTGCCGCCGCCGAGGACAATAATCGCTTTCCCAATTTCCTGACTGACGGAGATCACGAATGTCTCCATCGCGCTTTCATACGCTTCGTTGCCCGCCCATGTTGCCGTAATCCGCCACTCTCCTGGGAGGGTCAGTTTCAGTGTATGGCGGAAGATGCCCAGCGACTCGGTGGTGATGTCGGTCAACGTCGAGGCTGCGCCGTCGGGGCGTAAAATTCTCAGCGTCAGTCGTTCCCCTTGAAGGGGTGCCGCCTGTGGTTGCTCTCCCAACTGGAGTCGTCCGATGACTTCACGCTCCATGCCTAACGCCCCGATCGTACCGCCGTCGAAAACGATTGAGGCGATTCCCTTCGTCACCGAGAAAGATCTCTCACGTTCGGAGGCTTTCAGCAGATCATTACCATTAAACCGGACTTCGACATCCCACTCGCCCACTTCATCCGGCGAAAACGGCGTTGGCAACTTGTAGCTTCCCTCCAGGCCGGTCACGGTTTCAAACGGGTGTGTCCTTCCACTTGGGCCGGTGAAGATAATCTGGATGGGGATTCCACTCAGCTCTACCGGAGTATCCTCCAGGGGAACAAGTTCGCCTAGCAGATTGAGCATGCCCATCAGGCTGACTGTTGCCGGTTGCACGTTCAGCGTGACTCGCGTTGAGATCTGCTCAACGGCTTCAACTTTCAACCGCAATGTCAGTCGCTGGGAGACTCCACCCTCAGATAAGGCGAGAACTGTAAATGGATAGTCGCCGGCGGGAATGTCGGGCAGGAGGGTCAGCGTCACATCCGCAATATCAATCGGTTCTGTCTCGGACAGCGTGATTGTCTTGGGGTCAATATCAGCGGTTGTGCTCGGAGGTAATTCGCTTGCGAAGAGCTCGATGGTGTCGGAAAACCCATTTTCTCCGTCCAGTCGGATCCGGTAGCGGGCGGTCTGATCGCCGCGATCGACTGTCACTTCAACGTCGCGGGCAGTGAGCTCGAATGTGGCGGTTTGGCTCGGTGGCTCATCCGGGGCGCTCAGGGTTAAAGCCGCCTCCCCGGTTTTTCCGTTTGGCGCCGCGGCGTGAATTTCGACATCTCCGACGATCGCGCCGGCCGTATAGCTCGCGCTGTAGACGCCGCCTCCAACTTCTGTTGCTGTCGCGTCAATCCCTCCCTCCGTTGCGGTCAGGGTGATGGTTTGACCAATAGCCGGATTGTCAAACTCGTCAGTTACGGTGATGGTGACTGTCGCTGTTTCCGCGCTTCCGGCGGTCAACTGGTCGGGAGCAACCTCGACCCGGATGTTTTCCGGAGGGGCGGCGCTCACAGTGATCGCTGCGGTCTCCACCATGAGCGCGGCATTGGACTTGAGTGTGGTTTTGACCGTCCCTGTGCCAACGGTTGTCACGGTCAGTTTTCCCGCAACATCGATGGTTCCGAGCCCACCGGTGACTTCCCAAACCGCATCGCTGCCGGCGACTGCCTGGGTTAGCCCTGCGGCGTCAGAACCGATAAGACGAAATTGGAAAGTCCCGCCGGCGATCATCAGCGACGGTACATCCGCAAAGGAAATCGCCGTTAACGCCCCGAATGTCGGCTCCGGGGTCTCGCCAAATCCGGACAGTGTAATAGTCTCCACACCGGCGTTGGAGGTGATGGTCAGCGTGCCGGAGATGTTGCCTTCTGTGGATGGCTGAAATGTCACCGTAACGGTCTGGCTATCGCCGGGGGCCAGCGTCAGTGTGCTCGGAGCAGCGAGAAAATCAGATCGACTCGATGCGATAGAAGAAATGACGAGCTCGACCGCATTCGGATTGGTAATTGTCAGCGTCTCGTTTCTCGATTGTGTGATTTCAACAATTCCAAAATCCAGACCGGCTTTATCCAACGTAATTGATAGTGGGGTAGGCGGCGTCGAATCTTGAAGTTGTATGTCGATGACCGTTTTTGATTGACGGATTTCCGCTTCGGTGACGACCTGTGACGCTTCCCCAAGAATCCCTTCTGTTCCTCGAACGCGAACAGAAAGTGTATCCCCGGCGGCGACGACCGGCGTTTCGTCCAACGCGACAAATGAAGCCACATAACTTCCCCCAGCGGTATCGGTGCCGATCTGTGTTTCCTGTACGAGTGCCCTGGTTTCATTGGTCACGGTGACGACCAGGCCGTTCGCTGCGCTTGCACCGTTTACATCTGTTACATTTCCGAGGACGACGAAAACCGGATTCTCAGTCTCATCGGCGGCGGATGCGGTGGGTTCTTCGGGTATCGTTGGTTCTTGAAGCTGTATATCGATGACCACTCTTGCTTGACCGATTTCCGTTTCAGTCACCGTATGCGACCTTTCCCCAAGAACCGAGCCCCTGAGCGTTTTCACCGTAACCTTGAGAGCATCCCCGGCAGCGACGATGGGGTTTTCGTTCAGTGCGATAAACGGTACGATGTAACTCCCGGCAGCGGTGTTGACGCCGAGTTTCGCTTCTCGTTTGATTGACTTCGTTTCATTGGTTGCGGTGACAATCAGGTTGTCCGCGGCTCTTGCTCCGTTGGCATCGGTTACATTCCCCACGACAACAAAGATCGGGTTGTCATTCGCTTGAGCAATCTGTGAGGTAAAAAAGCAGGATATATAAAGTAAGAGATAAATAGCAGTTTGTCCCTTCATTGGTAATCTCCCAAATTGTCTTCAATTTCTCTGAAATTATGTGATTCACTGGTAATACCATATTTAGTTTGAAATGATATGATTTTGTAGGGGCAGTGCTTGCCCTGCCCGACAGGTGGGCGCAGCGTAGGGG
>JAPUIP010000229.1 GCA_027296925.1 Candidatus Poribacteria bacterium
CTTTAAGCTGGCGCCGGTTTGCAGGTATGGTCAACACATTCTCTTTAATCATTTCGTAACCTTTCATTATCGAGTTCTTCAAATCTCTAGTTCCTTTGCATTCACGTTGCGTCCTTGCACAATCCATGCATTTATCGGCGATTAATTTAGGTCAGTTCCCAGAAACTTTCTTCAATTCAAGAAATCAGCCTTTTTCAAAAGAATTAGTAATGACCACAATGGATAGATAAGACCGATTCGTCCGATAAATACAAATGAAGAGTGTTCTCTGAGTGATGGAACATTGTAGTATGCAGATTGTTTTTTCTGTGTTTGTGCTGACCTTTCAGCGTTATCCCTGCAGATACAGCGGTCCCCCCGAAATTCGAACAAGACTTGTGCCTGGCATTTATTCGTACGCCTTGCTACCATTGAACTTACAATCCTCCCCGTATAAGATCTATCGATGCTCAAATTCATCAAAAACTGCTATCGCCGGCTTTCGAGGAAGCTCAATATCGTAGCCCACTTGACCGCGGAGAACGTCGCCCTTCGCCAACAGATCATCGTACTCAAGAGGACTCAGAATCGTCCGAAACTGAAGGATCGTGACCGTCTGTTCTGAGTGTTCCTCTCACGCATTTGGTCAGGATGGCGAAACGCAGTCGTAATCGTACAGCCAGAGACAGTCGTGCGCTGGCACAAGAGGGCCTTCAAGCTTTATTGGCGGCGCAAGTCCCGAGGGGGTAAACCTGGAAGACCGCCGCTCGATGCCGAAGTAAAGGCTATCGTGCTCAAGATGGCCGATGCAAATCCGCTCTGGGGTGCACCCAGGATTCATGGGGAACTGCTAAAACTAGGCATCGAATTGTCCGAGCGAACGGTATCCGGACTGTTGCATCGACATCGTCCGAAACCACCGTCTCAGACTTGGCGAACATTTATTAAGAATCACATGCCGGAGATGGCTGCTGTTGACTTCCTCGTTGTGCCTACGATTCGCTTTCGAATGTTATTTGTGTTAATCGTGTTGAGTCATGCTCGCCGTCAAGTCGTTCACTTCAACGTGACGGCGCATCCAACGTCCCAATGGACCGCGCAGCAAATAGTTGAAGCCTTTCCATGGGACTCCTCGCCGCGTTATCTACTACGGGACCGGGACGGTATTTACGGCGAATGGTTTCAAAGACGCGTCCAGTCAATGGGCATAGAAGAGGTACTGACGGCCTATCGTGGTCCTTGGCAGAACGCATATATCGACCGCCTTAACGGAAGTATAAGACGTGTGTGTACCGATCATATCGTTGTCTTTGGCGAAAGGCGTCTTCGCAGCATACTTCGAGGCTATTTCGAGTATTATCACGAGGACCGAACGCATTTAGGGCTTGAGAAGGAAACGCCGATAGGTCGCCCAATCTCGAACCGGGGTTCACCATCCACTAACCTGGCTGAGTTGCCCCGCGCAGGCGGACTTCACCATCGCTACTCATGGGGCGAAGCCGCGTGAATGCTTTAGGATCTATTGTTTGCGAGGGACACCCATATGCAACTCAAAGCACTTGTCCTTATACACGCGAGCATCAAGATTCCTTGCCACAATGATCCTCTAAAACTGATGGTTAGTTCACTGATGAGCTTATTTGCTTCAATGCCTTTTCAGCAGCCTTCTTGAGAATATTTCTGGGAGATGTCATCTTCGCTGCGTTTTGCAAGAATCCCGCAGAAGAACCATCTCCGCATTTCCCAATCGATTTCAACGCCTCCGCCTGAGCAACATAACTCTTGTCCTTCTCAAAGCGTTCCGCAAAAAATGCGACCAGTTCAACCTGCCTACTGTCTCCAAGGGCCTGTAAAGCTGCGGCTCTGACTCGGGAGTTTCGATCAAAGCATTTTTGCTTCAGGACACTCGTACGCTCTTCATTCTTAGGCACGCCCAGCCCCTCAATTGCCGCTCTTCTAACGGACCAGAAAGGATCATTTCGGGCCATCTCCAACAGTGCCGCTGGGACCGATGTGTCCTCCTTGATCTTACCCAACTCCGACGCGGCCCACATTCTGCCAATGACATCATCGTGTTTTGATTGATAGATCAGTTCCTGGGTTGTTTTCTCAAAGACCCATTCCTTCAACAGGAAATTCCCTTCGTCAAACCTTACCATTAAAGGCGCTTTGTCACATACGATGTCAAATTTTTCGACCTTTTCTTCCAGCCAGACTTTTTCTGTTTTTTTCCCGTCCGCCGTTACTACAGCAATGACCACCGGTGTTTTGAAGATAGGCGTCCTTCCGGAAGTATCCTGGGTTTGGGCGATTTTCAGTTCTACTTTCTTGTTACTGTCATCCCAGCGATAGGAGACGTCAAACACCGGATGCCCCGGGCTGAAAAACCACTGTTCAAAAAACCAGTCCAAATTCTGTCCGGTCATCTCTTTAATCGCAGTCATAAAATCATGGGTATCAGCCGAGCCATAGGCGTGTTTGTGTAAGAAATGCGAGATAGTCTTACGAAAAGGCTTGTCTCCCAATATCCAGCGCATCATGTTAATAACCGCCGCACCCTTGGGATAGGTATGGCTGTCAAAGTTCTGCTGCGGTCTGTCCCATCGGTGAAAGACAATCGGGCGCATGTACCGATTATGAGCCTCACGTAGATAAGCGTTTTTCTTGTCCAGCAAATCGACGGCCCCTTCATCCGCACCGAGAGAATGTTTGATATAAAGATGGTCACTGTACGTGCCGAAGCTTTCATTGATCCAGGTATGTCCCCAGTCACGCAGTGTAACCAGATCGCCCCACCACTGGTGAGCTGCCTCATGGGCGATAAGTTTGTGACTGGGGAAATCCCTATCCGCCCGTTCGTCGTGTATCACTCCCTGCCCGAGCAAGGTCGCCGAGGTACATTCGGCCCCACCACCGATACCTGGAATAGTAATCTGGTCGTACTTGTCCCAGGGATACTCGTACCCGAATTCCCGAGTGAAAAACTCAATTATTTCCGGCGTTTGGCAAAACGATAGCCTGGCATTCTCCACGTCCTGCGGATAGACCCAGTAGCTGACCGCAAGATCCCCCCATGTATCCTCGATCACATGATACGGCCCCGCCGCTAGCATGGTCAGGTAAGTGCTGTGGGGTCGATCCTGCAT